>JBOGXT010000395.1:0-4312 GCA_050694635.1 Thermoleophilaceae bacterium | reverse complement strand
GCCCGGGCGCTCGCGCACACGCTGGCCCCCGCGCCGAACGTGCCCCTCCTCAACGAGCCGATCTCTCCCTACCGTCACCTGGCCACCCTGGCGCGCTCGCTCGACGACTTCCGGCGCGTCCGGCACGCGTTCGGGACGACGGTCAACGACGTGCTGCTCGCCGTGGCCGCCGGCGGAGTGCGGCGCTACCTCGAGCGCCGCGGCGAGCAGCCCGTCCCGATCAAGACGATGGTTCCCGTCAACTTGCGCGGCGACGAG
This sequence comes from Thermoleophilaceae bacterium, assembly GCA_050694635.1. GTDB lineage: Bacteria > Actinomycetota > Thermoleophilia > Solirubrobacterales > Thermoleophilaceae > JACVRW01. The sequence goes on along the minus strand of JBOGXT010000395.1, from coordinate 4,054 downwards.
GGAGGAGTCGGAAACCGGATCACCTTCCTGTTCCTCGAGCTCCGCTGCGACGAGCCGGACCCGGTGCGGCGGCTGGAGGCCATCCATCGCGCCACGAGCGAGCGCAAGGAGGCCGCGGAGCCCGAGGGCGCCGAGGCCGTGCTCCGCCTCGTGTCCGCCGGCCCGCAGGTCGTCCAGCGCGCGTTCTCGCGGCTGGCGGCGAGCCCACTCGCCTTCAACGTCGTGGTCTCGAACATCCCCGGCCCGCCCGAGACGCTCTACATGCTCGGCTGCCCCCTGCGCGAGGCGTATCCCGTCGTGCCGCTGGCCGACCGCCACGCGGTCTCGATCGGATTCACGACCGTGGCGGGCGGCGCCTACTTCGGCCTCTACGCCGACCGCGACGCACTGCCCGACGCCGACGCGCTGGCGGCCGACCTGGACGCCTCGCTGAACGAGCTGCTGGAGCGCTCCGGAGCCGCGGCCCCGAAGCAGCCGGAGCCCGTGCACGCGGGCTGAGGCAAGGCGTTCAGGCCGCGAGCAGGCGCTTCTCGAGCCAGTCGCGCCCGGGTGGTCACTCCTCGGGAGGCGTCGCTGGGTCGGTGACCGGCGCTCGGGTCGACTCTTCGCCCTCGCCGATCTCGGCCAGACGTCGGTGCAACCGCTCGCGGAGCTCGTCGGGACCGTAGTCGTGGTGCGCACGCCGCTTGCGGGCCAGGACCACGCCGGTGGCGGTCACACCCGCGAGACCGGCTACTCCGATGAGCTTCCACGGCACCCGCACGGCCCGTAGGTTACGGCCGGTGAACGACGCGACCCTGGCCCTCGACGAGGCCATCGCCATGGCGTCCACCGGCGACGTCTGGCTGTTCCGCGGCCGCTCGGTCGCCGACCTGGCGATCCGTGCGGCGACGAACAGCCCGGTCAACCACGTCGGCATGGTCGTCGCGCTCGATGACCTTGCCCCGCTCCTGTGGCACGCCGAGCTGGGGCGATCGCTGCCCGACGTCTGGACGGGCGAGCGTCGGCGGGGCGTGCAGCTCCACCTGCTCCGCGACGCCGTGAGGACCTGGAACGAGCGCTACGGACAACGTGCCTGGCTGCGCCAGCTCGAGGGGACTATCGAGCGCCACCACGAGGATCGGCTGTTGGAGGTGATCGAGCGCTTCAGCGGCCGACCGTTCCCGACGGTGCCGGGGCTTGCCCGGCAGTGGGCGACCGCTCGGCTTCGCCGCCGCCCCTCGTCGCTCGAGACGATCTACTGCGCGGAGCTCGTCGCCACGACCTACCAGCACATGGGGCTGCTCCAGGGCCGGCGGCCGGCGAGCTGGTACGACCCCGGACGCTTTTGGAGCGGCGACCGCATCGAGCTCGTGGCACCGTTTACGCTCGGCGGCGAGATCGCGGTGCGCTGACCGCGCCCTAGCACGTCCAGCTTGCCGCGCAGGTTCGCCTTTCGTGCGGTGCGGCAGCCGGTGCCGCCAGCTTGGGACGCCTTCACGGTCACCCGGGGCGAGCGAATGCGTGAGAGGCCCGGACCAGGCTTTCGATGACGTCCAGTTCCGCCTCGTCGCGGGGGGCGTAGAGCATCACCGCGGTCGGAGGGATTAGGCCTCTCAGGGCGACAGGGTGGGGCTCTGCCCACCCGGCGGCCACGGCCTCGGTGACTGTCTCAGACGGGAGCATTGCGTGCAGGCTGTGATCCGGAGCTGGATGAAGGTGGGCGAACTCCCGATCGATCAAGAACGCCTCCGGCGGCCCGACCGGCTCGTCCGGTGCCAGGGCGAGCGCCCGCGCGCCCGGCACGGAAATGCGGCTGGGTCCCTCGACAACGCCGGGCAGTGCAAAGACACGCTCTGACAGCTCCTCGACCCAGCGCGAGTCGGTTGGCTGCTGATCGAGCTGGGTGTGCGGATTGGTCGGTGTCGTGCGCGGGCGGTCGCCAACCCGCATGGGCAGCGGCGGCATCGACAGAGTCTATGTCGGGGCCGCTGCGAATGAACGCCCCGCGGGTACTCGGGCTCATGTCGGAGCTCCACGGCGCTCCTGGTTTGCGCGACCTGCGGAAGCTACGGCGACATCACGCGAGACGCGTGCTCCTCGTCCCTTGCGCTAGCGAGAGCGGCCCCTGCGTAGACGCTCCCTTTCATGGTTTGGCACAGTCTCGTGTCGGCCGGGGCTTGCTCGCTGTTGCCACCCACCCGGCGGTGGGCCCGGGAGGGCGGGATGACTACCTGCCGCGCGTCGCGCTGATCTGCGCCAAGGTGGCCAGGCATTTGACTTGAGTCGCACTCAATGTTAGATTGAGTGCGACTCCAATGAAAGCTCCGGCACGGACATACACAATGCGGGCGCGGGCCGAGGCCGTCGAGGCCACCCGCGAGCGCATCGCTCGCGCGGCGATGCAACGGTTCCTTGCCGAGCCCTACCACGACGTCACGATCGCCTCCGTCGCTCGCGACGCCGGCGTCTCCCACCAGACGCTGCTCAACCACTTCGAGTCCAAGGACGGGCTGTTCGCGGCTGCCGCCGAGCGCTTCTCCGCCGACCTCGCGGCCTCGCGCGAGGACCGCGCGACATCCGATCCCGAATCAGTCGTCGCTCTCCTGATGGAGCAGTTCGAGCGTAGCGGCGACGGCAACGTCCGACTGGCCTTGCTCCATGAGCGGATCGAGGCCGTCCGGGCCGGGCTGGAGCAGGGACGCGCCAACCACCAGGGCTGGCTGGCCGAGGTCCTCGAAGATCGCCTGCCGTCCGATCCCGCGGAGCGCCGCCGCACTCTGGCCGCGCTGCACGCCGCCACCGACGTGTACACCTGGAAGCTGCTGCGGCGCGACCTTGGCCACGGCCGGCGCGCCAGCCAGCGGATCATGACCGACATGGTCCGCGCGATCCTCTACACGACAAGGAAGGAACCATGAGCCGCCACTACCTCTTCACCCTCTGGGACGGGTCCGGGACGGTCCCGCCGGAGCTGTCCCTCGCGCGTGCACTGATCGAGCGCGGTCACCGCGTCACGGTCCTCGCCGATCCGACGATCGAGCCGGAGGCAAGGGCCGTCGGCGCTGACTTTCGGTCGTGGCGGGAGGCGCCGCACCTGCGTTCGCGTAGCCCGCAGGACGACTACCTGCGCGACTTCGAGGTCGACAACCCGCCGGAGCTGATCGCGAGGCTGTGCGAGCGGCTCATCTGCGGGCCCGCCTCCGCCTATGCGGCAGAGACCACGAGCGCGATCCGCGAAGTGCGTCCCGACGCCGTTGTGTCCGGCGCGTTCCTTCTCGGCCCCCAGGTCGCCGCCGAGGCCGCGGGGCTGCCAGTGGCCGCCCTGTTCTCCAACATCTATCCGCTGCCCGCCCCGGGCCTGCCGCCCTTCGGGGCAGGCCTCGCCCCGGCCCGCGACGAGGACGAGCGCCAGATGCATGCCACGATCGGGCAGGAGGGCGGGGCCATGTGGAATGCGCATCTCGCGCCGCTGAACGCGGCCCGCGCCGAGCTGGGCCTCGCGCCTCTTCCCGGCGTGTGGGAGCAACTCGATCACGCCGAGCGCGTGATGGTCCTGAGCTCGCCGGCCTTCGACTTCCCGGCCCAGCTGCCGGACAACGTCCGCTACGTCGGCCCCCGGTTCGACGACCCCGCGTGGGCGGAGGAATGGCAGCCGCCGGCCGGCGACGAGCCGGTGGTCCTCGCCTCCCTAAGCACAGCAAACATGGACCAGCTGGCGCTCCTGCGCCGCATCGTCGACGCCCTCGGAGCGCTCCCGGTCCGCGGCGTGGTCACCACGGGCCATGCGATCGACCCGGAGGAGCTGCCGTCACATCCGCAGGTCCAGGTGCTGCGTTCGGCGCCGCACCGCGCCGTGCTCGAGCACGCGTCGGCGGTCGTCACGCACGGCGGCCACGGCACGGTGATCAAGGCCCTGGCCGCGGACGCGCCCCTGCTCATCGTGCCGATGGGTCGCGACCAGCTCGACAACGCCACCCGCGTGACCGAGCGGGGCGCCGGGCTGCGGCTGGAACCGGACGCGGGAGCCGACGCGATCGCCGCGGCGGTGCGCCGGCTGCTGGACGAGCCGGGC
>JBOGXT010000394.1:0-1844 GCA_050694635.1 Thermoleophilaceae bacterium | reverse complement strand
CGCGCATCCCCGTGCGCGTCACGCACCGTCGAGCAGGCACTGTGCCTGCCCGGCGTGTCCGGCGCCGCCACCTCTGGGACCAGCGCCGGTCCAGCCCCGCACCGGGCCGCCCCCCACCGGGGAGTCGCTCGCCGGCGAACCCGCCCCCGCCAACCGGCGCGGGCACGGTTCACGACCACAGCCAAAAAGGTCAACCGGCGAGGATCAACCAACCCCAACCCAACCAGGCAAAGGTTGCTTGAAGGAGCACTAGCGAACCAGGCGGGCCACGAGCACCCGTTCGCGGCCCGTGAGGTCGGGGCGCACGAACGCCTCGGCGAAGCCGGCGGCACGTGCCCGCTCGACCGCGGCGTGGGCCTGGTGCGGTGCGAGCTCGCACACCAGTGCCCCGCGGCCCGGCTCGAGCCACGACGGCGCGCCCGTCACGATCGCGTTGATCGCCTCCAGCCCGGTCGGGCCGCTCACCAGCGCGTCGCTCGGCTCGTGGTCCGCCACCTCCGGCGGCAGGGCGGCCCGCTCCGCCTCGGCCACGTACGGAGGGTTGGCCACGACCAGGCGCAGGCCCCGCTGCAGCTCGCGCGGCAGGGCGTCGAACCAGCTCCCCGCCGCCAACCGGACGCGTGTGGCGGGAAGGCCTGCGCCCGCGAGGTTCGCTCGCGCGACCGAGAGCGCATCCTCGCTCACGTCGGTCGCCCAGACCTCGGCGTCGGGCAGCTCGGCCGCCAGAGCGAGGGCGAGCGCGCCGGAGCCGGTCCCGAGGTCGACGACGGTGTACGTCGTCGATGCGCCCGCCCACGGGTTGGCGGCGCCGCGGCGCGCGCCCAGCCGCAGCGCCTCCTCGATGGCGACGTCCGCCGTGACCTCGGTCTCGGGGCGCGGGATCAGCACCCGCGGGTCGACGAAGAGGTCGAGGCCGCGGAAGGACCACGCGCCGAGCACGTATTGGAGCGGCTCGCCCGCCGCCCGCCGCGCGACCATGTCCGCGAGGTGCTCGTGAGCACGTGCGGTCGCCGGCTCCGATTCGGAGGCCACGAGCTCGGCGGCCTCGTACCCCAACACGCGCTCCAGCAGCCACCGCGCCTCGACCGAAGGCTCGGCGACGTACGGGATCCCGGCCAGGTCACGCTCGGCGCGAGCGCGAAGGTCGCGCCAGCTGGCCACGTCAGTCGTCGCGCCCGCCGAGCTGCTCGGCGCGATCGGCGGCGACGAGCGCGTCCACGATCTCGTCGAGCTGCCCGGCCAGCACCTGGTCGAGCGCGTGGAGTGTGATGCCGACGCGGTGGTCGGTGACGCGGTTCTCCTTGAAGTTGTAGGTCCGGACCTTCTCCGATCGTCCGCCTCCCTTCACCTGGTCGCGCCGGGTCGACGACAGCTCCTCGGCCTGCTGCTCGTGCTCGAGGTCGAGCAGCCGGGACCTGAGGATCCGCAGCGCCTTCTCCTTGTTCTGGAGCTGGCTCTTCTCGTCCTGGCAGGTGACGACGAGCCCGGTCGGCACGTGCGTGATGCGCACCGCCGAGTCGGTGGTGTTCACCGACTGTCCGCCGGGGCCGGAGGAGCGGTACACGTCGATCTGGAGGTCGTTCGAGTCGATCTGCACGTCGACGTCCTCGGCCTCGGGGAGCACCGCGACCGTCGCGGTGGAGGTGTGGATGCGCCCCTGGGACTCGGTCTTCGGAACCCGCTGCACGCGGTGGATGCCGCCCTCGTACTTGAAGACGGAGTAGGCGCCGTCACCCTTGACCGAGAAAGTGACCTCCTTGAACCCGCCGACCTCGGCGGGGGACTGCGAGAGCAGCTCGACCGTGTACCCGCGGCGCTCCGCGTAGCGGGTCAGCATCTTGTAG
>JBOGXT010000393.1:0-3377 GCA_050694635.1 Thermoleophilaceae bacterium | reverse complement strand
CCGCCGGACTTGGGCCCATGAGCCGCTCGGCCGGCGCGGGAGCCACGCGCTCATGGTGATCGCCGGCCAGCCGCTCTTGGCGCGTGCGCGCGGGCTCGGGACGGCCATGGGCGCGATCCACCGCTTCCGGCACGAGCTCGTCACGCACTGGCGGCCGCTGGCGCTCGCGCTGCTGTGCTCGATCGGCTACACGGCAGCTCGCCTCGCCGAGCCGTGGCCGCTCAAGTTCATCTTCGACAACGTGCTGATCGGGACGCCGCTGGTGACCGGTATCGGCTGGCTCGACGACACCGTCGGCGACGACCGGATCCTGGTCCTGCTCGTCTCGGTCGTGGCCATCCTGACGCTCGCCGTGACGCGCGGCATCTTCTACTACTACCAGGCCCTGCTGACCAGCCAGGCCGGGCAGGAGGTGGTGATGAGCCTGCGCCGCAAGCTCTTCGCTCACCTCCAGCGCCTCTCGCTCAGCTTCCACAACCGGTCGAGCACCGGTGACCTGCTGACCCGCCTGACCGGCGACATCAACATGCTCCGCGAGCTGCTGGTCGGTGCGCTCCTGTCGGTCATCGGCGAGAGCGTCATCCTCGTCGGCTTCGTCTTCGTCATGTTCCTGATGGAGTGGCGGCTGGCGCTGGTCGCGGTGATCGTCATTCCGGTCGTCTTCATCCTCCTGAGCGTCTTCTCGGCCCGGATCCGGCAGGCGGCGACGAAGCAGCGCCGCCGCGAGGGCGAGCTCGCCTCGCGCCTGCACCAGGTCCTCTCCGGCATCCATGTGGTCCAGGCGTTCGCGCGCGAGGACGAGGAGGACGAGCGGCTGCGCAGCCTCAACAAGCGCAGCCTGCGCAGCGGCCTCAAGGCGACCCGCCTCGAGGCGCAGCTCAACCGATCGATCGAGGTCACCCTGGCCGTGGCCACCGCGCTGACGCTCGGCTTCGGCTCGCTGCAGGTCATCGAGGGACGGCTCAGCCCGGGCGAGCTGATCGTCTTCGCGGCCTACATGCAGAGCTTCTACCGACCGCTGCGGCGCATCTCTCGCGTCACCGAGCGCGCCAGCAAGGCGAGCAGCTGCCTGGAGCGGGTGACGAGCGTCCTGGATCAGGCGCCCGCGGTGCGCGACGGAGGCGCGACCGCTCCGGCGCTGAGCGGCGAGATCGCGTTCGAGTGCGTCAGCTTCGCCTACCTGGCAGGATGCCCGGTGCTGCGTGACGTCGACCTGGCGATCCCCGCCGGTCGCTGCGTCGCGCTGGTCGGCGCCACCGGAGCCGGCAAGTCCACGCTGCTGGCCCTCATCCCGCGCCTGTGGGACGTCACCGACGGACGCCTCCTGCTCGACGGCCGCGACGTGCGTGATTTCACTCTCCGCTCGCTGCGCGACCAGGTCAGCCTGGTGCCGCAGGATGGCATGCTCTTCTCGGGGACGTTCCGCGAGAACATCGCCTACGGCCGCCCCCACGCCGACGACAGCGCGATCGTCGCGGCGGCGCGCGCCGCCCAGCTGCATGACTTCATCCGCTCCCAGCCGGGCGGGTATGAAGCACCGATCGGCGAGCGCGGCGTGACGCTCTCGGGCGGCGAGCGTCAGCGCCTGGCGATCGCCCGGGCGCTCGTCAAGGACGCGCCGATCGTCCTCCTCGACGAGCCGACCACGGGGCTCGACGCGGAGTCCGAGGCGCTCGTGGTGTCCGCCTTGGAGCGGCTCTTGGCGAACCGGACCGCGCTGGTCATCGCCCATCGGCTGACGACCATCGAGCGGGCCGACGAGATCGTCGTGCTCCACGGTGGCCGCGTCGTGGAGCGCGGCACCCACGCCGAGCTGCTGCACGCCAGCGGCAGGTATCGGGCGCTGTACGAGCGGCAGCTCGTGCGGCACCCGGACGACACCGCGCAGCCGGACGCCGCTCGCCGCATTACGACCGAGGCGACGGCATGATGCGCCTGCCTCCACCCGACGCCGCGCTCCATGGGCTGCCGGTCGCGCTCGACGGCTCGGCCATGGTCGAGCGGCTGCGCTCCGCCCTGGCTGAGCACGCACGGGAGGGGCTCGAGATCGAAGCCTGCCACCCCGAGTACGTGCGCTACAAGCCGGGCACGAGCTGCCTGGTTGGCTACCGGCTGCGGCTTCGCCGGCCGGACGAAGATCATGTCGATGACCTTCCGGCGCACGTCCAACTGTACGCCGACGATGGCGCCCGTCGCGGCTGGCAGCGACCCTCGCTGCGGCGCCTGCTGGACCGCGCGAGACAAGGCCACCTGCCCCCTCCCCACGTACGGGCGGCGCTGCTTGAGGATGTGGGCGGCCTGTTGCAGATCTACCCGGTCGACCGCGACCTGCCCGCGCTGGTGCGCGCCGCCGCGCCGCGCAAGATGGGCCGGCTCCTGGGCGAGCTGCTGCGGCACGACGGCCGCCTTCGGCTGCGGGTCGAGATCGTCCGCTACCGGCCGGGCCGCAAGGCGCTGCTGCGCTACCAGCTGCGCTGCGGCGAGCGGCGCTACGTCTACGCCAAGGCCTACGCAGGTCCACGGGCGGCACACCAGCATCGCCTGTCGAACGCGCTCGCCGCGGCCGGCGTGCCGGTGCCGCCGGTGCTCGGCACGGTCCCCCAGCTCGAGATGGTGGTGCACGCCGCAGCCGACGGGCGGCCGCTACTCGCGCTACGCGACGTGACCGAGTACGCGTCGCCGCTGCGTGCCGCCGCCGAGACGCTGGCTCGCTTGCACGGGGCCAGCATCGAAGGGCTGCGGAGCGTCCCGGCCGATCACGACGCCAGCCTGGTACGGCGCTCGGCCGAGACGCTGGCCGTTCTGCTCCCCGAGCATGACCTCTGGATCCATGAGCTGGCGGCCGCCATCGCGGCGGCGCTGGCGGCGATCCCCGAGCGGCGCGCGCCCATCCACGGCGACTTCTACGACGACCAGGTGCTGGTGAGCGACGGGCGGGTGACGCTGCTCGACTTCGACGAAGCTCGGCTCGGGAACCCGCTTGTCGACGTCGGCAACTTCCTGGCGCATGTCAGCGCCAAGTTGAGCGACACCGGTGCCGCGGACGCTGCTCGCGAGACGTTCCGCGCCGCCTACCTGGCCCGCTGCGGCGGCGATGCCCGCACGCTGGCGCTCTTCGAGGCATGCGCGATGCTGCAGCTGGCGGTCGGTCCGTTCCGGCGGCTCCAGCGCGATTGGCCCGATGCCGTGCTGCGGCTGCTGCGCCTCGCCGAGCACCGCCTCACGGAGAGCTGCCCCTCCACAGGCCCCCTTCTCGACCCTGCCCTGCCCCACCTGGCCCGCGCGACCGACGGGCCGCGGATCGGTCGCGCGCTGAGCGACGCCTTCGGTGCCTCGGTCGAAGTCGAGCGCACCGACCTCGTCCGGCACAAGCCCGG
>JBOGXT010000392.1:0-2310 GCA_050694635.1 Thermoleophilaceae bacterium | reverse complement strand
ACACGGGCGCGAACGTGGAGAACGCCGCCTACCCGCAGGGCCAGTGCGCGGAGGCGTCGGCGATCGGGGCGCTCGTGGCCGCCGGGGAGCGCGAGATCTCCGCGGTGGCGGTGGTGGCCGAGAAGCTCGACGTCTGCCCCCCGTGCGGCGGCTGCCGCCAGCGCCTCTCCGAGTTCGCCCGCCCGGACACTCCGGTCCACCTGGGCCGGCCGGGCGGCGAGCGCCGCACGATCACGGTGGGGGAGCTGCTGCCGCTGTCGTTCGAGCTCGAGCAATGAGCTACCGCCAAGCCGCCCGCCTGCTCGTGGAGCGCGCCGGCTTCGAGCCGCGCGTTGGCGTGGTGCTGGGCTCCGGACTGGGCGCGGTGGCCGAGGCGGTCGAGAGCTCCGTGGAGGTCGCCTACGCGGAGCTGCCCGGCTTCCCACGACCGAGCGTCGAGGGTCACGGCGGCACCGCCGTGCTCGGCCGCATCGGCGAGGTGCCGGTGGCCGTGCTCCAGGGCCGCGCTCACCTCTACGAGGGCGTCGACCACGACCTGGTGCGCACACCGGTGCGGGCGCTGCGCGCAGCGGGCGCCGAGGTGCTCGTGCTCACGAACGCCGCCGGCTCGCTGCGCCCGGAGCTGGGTCCTGGCCGCCTGATGCTGATCGCCGACCACATCAACATGAGCGGTGCGAACGTGCTGACCGGCCCCAACGCGGACGAGTTGGGCGACCGCTTCACCAGCCTGCGCGACGCCTACGACCCGGCCCTGCGCGGCTCGCTCCGAGCCGCGGCCGGAGCGCTCGGCGTCGAGCTGGCGGAGGGCGTCTACCTAGCCGTGAGCGGCCCCAGCTTCGAGACGCCCGCGGAGATCCGCGCCTTCCGCACCCTGGGCGCGGACGCCGTTGGCATGTCCACGGTTCACGAGACGATCGTCGCGCGGCACTGCGGGCTGCGGGTGGCCGCCGTGTCGGCGATCACGAACTTCGCGGAGGGCATGAGCGACGAGCCCGTGAGCCACGGGCAGACCCTGCGCGACGCCGCCCGCGCCGCCGCCGACCTGGCGCCGCTGATCACCCGCTTCGTGGAGCGCTCGTGCTGATCGCCGAGCTGATCCGCAAGAAGCGCGACGGCGGGGAGCTCAGCGCGGAGGAGATCGAGTTCCTCGTCGCCGGCATCGCGGACGGCTCCGTCAGCGACGCCCAGGTGGGCGCGCTCGCGATGGCGATCGTGTTGCGCGGTATGACCGCGGACGAGCGGATCACGCTCACCGGCGCCAAGACCCGCTCGGGCGAGGTGCTCGACTGGTCGGACGCCGGCCTGCGGGGCCCGGCGCTCGACAAGCACTCGACCGGGGGCGTGGGCGACAAGGTCAGCCTGCTGCTGGCGCCGATCGTGGCCGCGTGCGGCGGCGCGGTGCCGATGATCTCCGGCCGGGGCCTGGGCCACACCGGCGGCACTCTCGACAAGCTCGAGTCGATCCCCGGCTACGACACGGCGCCCGACCCGGCCGCCTTCCGGCGCGCGGTCGTGCGCGCCGGGTGTGCGATCGTCGGCCAGACCGCCGAGCTGGCGCCCGCCGACCGCCGCCTCTACGCGATTCGCGACGCGACCGGGACGGTCGAGTCGATCCACCTCATCGTCGCCTCGATCCTCTCGAAGAAGCTTGCCGCGGGCCTCGACGCGCTCGTGATGGACGTGAAGGTCGGCTCGGGGGCCTTCCTGCCGGGCGTGGAGCAGGCACGGGAGCTCGCCGGCGCCATCGTCGAGGTTGCCGACGGCAACGGGCTGCCGACGGCGGCGGTGCTCACCGACATGGACCGGGTCCTCGGGCGAACGGCGGGCAATGGGGTGGAGGTGCGCGAGGCGATCGACGCGCTGACGGGCGGTTCCTGCGACGAGCGCCTGCGCGTGGTCACCTTGGCCCTCAGCGCCGAGCTGCTCGCGCTCGGCGGCGTCGAGGCCGACGTCGGCGCCGCCCGCGTGGCGGCGGAGCGGGCGCTCGACGGCGGTGCCGCGGCTGAGCGCTTCGCGGCGATGGTGGTCGAGCTCGGCGGCCCCTCCGATCTCCTCGAGGCGCCGCAGCGCCACCTGCCAACTGCGGCGGTAAAGGTGGCGGTGGAGCCGGCCGAGGCCGGGACTGTGGAGCGCGTGGACGTTCGGGCCGTGGGCCTGGCCGTGGTGGCGCTCGGGGGCGGCCGGGTTCGCGAGACCGACCCGGTGGACCACGCGGTCGGCCTGACGGAGGTGGCCGCGCCGGGCCAGCGCGTGGGGCCCGGGGAACGCCCGCTGGCGCTCGTGCACGCGCGCGACGAGGCCTCCGCAAGC
>JBOGXT010000391.1:0-7856 GCA_050694635.1 Thermoleophilaceae bacterium | reverse complement strand
GGGGGCCCGGCGGCCGCGGCCGCCTCGGCGGTGGCGCGCGCCTGCTTGCCTCGTGGCCTGCATCGCCACAGGGTGCGCTGGGTCACGGGCACCGCGGCCGCCCAGCCGTGGAGAGGCCGTTGTTGCCGGTTTCTGTCGTGATGACCTCTCCATCGCGGTCGTAGGCGATCAGTTCGACTGCATCGGGATCGTAGGGCCGTTCTTTGAGGGGGCAGGTCCGGGGGTCGTAGTTCGCGCCGTAGCCCAGCCAGGCCTGTGGCAGGAAGCCGATGAAGACGCCGAAGGGTCCGTCGGCGCCGGCCCGCGCGCGTACTTCACCAGTCACGCTGGCGAAGTCGACCGGCGCGTCGCGCTTGGCGCCGTGCTCGTTCTTGTAGAGGATCCGGACGTCGCTTACGTCCGAGCGTGCGAAGCCGGCGATCTGGACGTGGGTGGTGAGGATTGGATCGAACATCAGTCCACCGATCCTGACGACGGCCTCGTCGACGGCGGCCGGTGGGAACGTCGGATGGCAGCCGAACTGGGGCTGGATAGCCCACCCGGGGCTCGCCCCCACGCGCGCGTCGGGCCATTCCAGATTTAGGCAGTGCCAGACGCCTTTGGCCGTTGGATTTGAGGTCACTGACTCGGAGAAGTTCTCGGGCACGAATTCGAAGCTCTCAAGCACGAATTCGTACCGGGCGCCGTCGGGGGCGCGGCCGGCCGCGAGCACGATCGAGCTGATCGGCTCCTGTTGAAGGTGGCCGCGCGCTCTGGGCGCTTCGACGGTGGGAGGGTCGCCGGACTCGGCCAGCCCGAGCCACTCGCTGACCGCGCCGCTCGCCGCCCTGCCCGGGGCGGTCAAGAGCGAGACGGCGACCAGTCCGGCGGCGCACGCCGTGGCGAGGAGGCGCCGCTGGGACCGCCGCCGGGACGGGCCGCGGTTTACGATCGCCCGTTCGAGCTCCGCGCCGAAGGTCTCGACGAGCGGGAGCTGTGTTCGGTCTGGTTCACGCATCTTGATCACCTCTGGGTTGCTGCCAGGCCGTCGAGCGCCGAGCCCAGCGCTCGGAGTGCCCGCGATACACGCGCTCTGGCGGCCTGGTCGCTGATGCCGAGCCGGTCCGCCACATCGGAGTAGGGAAGCTCTCGGACCACTCGCAGCTCGAGCGCCAGGCGTTGCGCCTGCCCCAGCCGGCTTAGATGCTCGGCCAAGGTTGCGCGCATCGCGTCGAGGCCCGCGAGCTCCTCGATCCGCGCGTACTCTCCCTCGGCCAGCGGCGGCCGTTCGAGCCCCAGCCGACGCAGCGCTCGCCGCTCTGCCTTGCCGCGTCTGACGTACATCGCAAAGCGGCGTCGTGCGATCCCGAACAGCCAAGCCCGAGCCTCTTGGTCGGTCGAGCCCCGGAACCGCCGGCGACCCAGGTACGCCTTGGCGAAGGTCTCCGCCATCAAATCAGCCGCCGCCTCCGGGTCGTAGGTCCGGCGCGCAAAGAAGACGACCAGGTCCTGGGCCGCCGCCCGATAGAGCCTCGAGAAGCCCACGTCGTCCAGCGCCAAGCCGCCCTGGTCGGGACCCGACGGCTCGCTTAGTGTGGCACTGCTCATAACCTGGTAGTTGCTCGGCGGCCGATCCCGTGACGCCCAGCACCAGGCGCGGCCACACGGGCACTACGTGCCCACCGCGCCAGGCGGTCCCACGCCGTAGCCGGAACGAGTCCGGTCTGTGCGCGCGGCGTCGTAGAGCGGCGAAGTTTCCTCAGGCGTGGCTACAACCGCATGGAGCTCGCTGCCGACCCAAGCCGTGTCTCCGTCTGCCGGGCGGGGTCTGCTTCGCGGGCTTTGTCGGTCTCGCCTGGCTCGACCAGCCAACGGCCATCGCGCATCAGCTCGCGGTCGGGCAGCTCGTTGACCTCGCGCCAGGCCTGGATGCGGCGCGGGGAGATGCGATACCAGCGGTATTCCGCGTTCTCGGCACGCGGATCGAAGCCGCTGCGCGCGGCGAACCGGTCAGCGGTCTCCGGCGGCAGCGCGTCGATCTCGAGGACCTCGACTTCGCCGTCGATCATCGAAACGTCGCGGGTATGGCCGAGCGCCATCCGCGCAGTCCGGGAGGCGGCGAGATTCCGCCCGGTCGGGCTGGCGGCCGGCGTGGCCGCCAGCAGCGCCTCGCCGTCCCAGTCGAAGGACAGCGGCACGAGATACGGCGCACCGTCCGCCGAGGCGCTCGCCACCCAGATATCGATGTCGTGGGTGAGCCGGTGCTGGGTGTCGCGACGCCGGCCGGGCCCCGAACGGGGTTCGGCGCTGGTGTCCCTCGTGCCCGTCACGCGCTACCGGTGCGCTCGCGGTGCTTGCATCCGGGCCAACAGCAGGGGCGTCGCTGGCCTTCTTCGAGCTCCTCCTGCGTGCGGCGAATGCGACGCTCTCGGGTTGCCTCCTGCTTGGCGTCTTCGACCCAGCAGATGAACTCGTTGCGGGCCAAGGGCGTGATGTTCTTCCACAGGTCGAGCGCCGTGGTGTTGGCGCTCAGCGCCTTGCGCAGGTCCTCAGGCAACTTGTGGACCACCCTGCCGGGCGCTCGCTGGCTGCTCATGTCATTCCTCCTTCGCTCTGCCTGTTGATCGTTTTTGTGACGACGCTCAGTGGTCGCCGGGCCCTGATCGAGGCGCGACGGCGCCGGTCGCGGGACCGGCCGTCTCCGGTGGGCGGCCGCATCGACGGCCCTGCCTGGTCGGGCTCGGCCGAAAATCAGACCGACGCGGCCTCCCACGCGAACCCGTCTGGGTCGGTAAAGGGCCCGGCGTCGCTTCCGATGATGACTCGGTGCGATCCGGTGCCGTCCGGGGAGACGTCGGCGTTCTTGGCGAGGGCATGTCTCTTGTTGAGCGCCAGCTTGACCTTCGGCCCGGTGTCGAATTCGGCGTACTTGCCGCCGAAGCTCCGCTTCACGACCAGGCCGCGGTCGACGTCGAAGCGCTTGCTCGCCTTGACGTCCGCGACGCCCAGCAACAGCACGATCTCTTCGATCTCGCGGGTAGCGGGCCCGGTGTCCTTCTTCGGCGATGAAGCGACCGTCCAGACCGTCCCGTCCGGAGCCTGCACGGCGCCGCCGTAGCCCCAGAAGCTCTTCGCGACCGGCTTCAGCGACCTGGCGCCGGCGTCGAGGGCGGCCCCAACGAGGCTGTCGACGGTGCTCGGCTGGGCCACTACAAGCGACATCGTGAATCCACGAAGCCGGTCGACGGTGCCTCCGCTGCGCGAACGCCCACTGGAGCGAGTTCACCGAACGCGGCGGCGTAGAAAGCCTCCGCGGCCGGCGGATCGGGGACTTCGAGCGTGACGGACTCGATCGCCGACACGGGCGCGTCAACCAGGCTGCTGCGCTCGAGCGTGTTCGTGTCTGACATGTCATTGCCTCCTTCGTTGTGGCTGAGCCGATCGTTGTCGTGACGGCGGTCAGCGCTCATCGGTCCTGAATCAGCCCGAGACCGTTGCCGTCGGGGTCGGTGACCGTGGCCACCAAGCGGCCGCCGCCAACGTCGTGCGCGGACTCCTTCACGGCGGGACCCGCCGCGGTCACCTCGGCCAGCTTCGCCTCGATGTCAGGCACGTGCCAGTGGGCCACCGGCGAGGTCATGTCCTGCGGTCCACCGCCCGGCACCAGCCCGATGTGCTGGCCATTGGCGTCGAAGCCGACGTAGTACTCCGACTCGGTCTGCGGCGGTACGCCGACCAGGGCGGTGTACACCGCCTTGGCCGCGGTCAGATCGGACACGGGATGAAGGACGGTCTTGATTCCCTGGGTTGTGGAGTCGGGCATTGGTCCTCCTGTCGTCGCGGGTCGCATCGACCCCGTCGTTGTAGGGTTTGCTTGGTTGCACAAATGATTGGCGCAACGAAGTTGTAGCAACAAATGATTGGTGGCGCAAGGTAATCTGCGATGATTACGCCGATGCCTTCAGATTCCCCCGCCAGAATCGAGGGCGCCGAGTTCGCCGGCCAGCTGTTCTTCCGGCTGTGGCGGGCCTCGCACACCCAGACGGCCGCGGCGCTGGAAACAATCGGCCTGACGCCGGCCCTCTTCGCGGTGCTCAACTACCTGCGTGGGCGCGACGGCGCGATCCAGCAGCAGATCGGCTCGGCGATGGGAATTGACCCGAGCACGATGGTCTCCTTGGTCGATCAGCTCGAGCGCGCCGGGCTGGCCAACCGGGGACCGCACCCGCGGGATCGCCGTGCCCGCGAGGTCCTGGTCACGCCAAAGGGGCGCCGGACCCTGAAGCGGGCACGCGAGCTGGCGGAGGAGATCGAGGCAAACGTCCTTCGGGGTTTGGCTCCCGCTGAACGCCGCCAGCTGGTCACGCTGCTTCGAAAGGCGATTGCGGAAGCGCCACCGCAGCCGTCCTGGAGCTTTGAGGAGGGTGACTAGAGCCCGATGCCGCCGGGCTCGGAGACGGTGCGACGCCGCGCCGCGCTCCCTCCCCGGCGCGAAGGCGCGAGCCCCGACCACCTCACCCGCCGCGCGGTCAGGCTCAGTCTCGGGCGTTCTCTGCAAGGTGCCCCTGCTCACAGTGGGTCGATCAGGCGCGCGCGACGCGCCGCCTCCGAAGCCAGCGATCGAGCGATCGCCTCGTAGAGGACAGCTACGTCCTCGTCGAGCCGGTACCACGCCTCACGCCCGCGGTGCCGGCGACTGACAGTGCCGGCACCCGCAAGACGGCGAGGTGCTGCGAGACGTTGTTGAGCCTTTCGCCTAGAAGGCCCGCAAGCCCGCCGACGGTTTGCTCGCCGTCTAGATGGAGCCGGTCGATGATACGCACGCGCACGGGCTGGCCCAGGACTCTCAGGCGATCCGCGATCGCTTCCGCTGCCCCCCGCGGGATGGGCCGCGGAAGTGACCGCCCCTCAGCCTCACTGACCCCAGTCATCGGCGCTCTGCGCGACGCGACGCTGAAAGGAGGGCCGGCTGCGAGAACGCGCGAAGCGCCGGTCGGGTGGCGAAGCGTTCTCGACGTACGCTCGGGCGGCGAGATCGGCTTATGACAGCCCACGGTCCTAGGTCGTGTCGCCGTCGGCCTGACCCGTCACTGTCCAGACCGAGCTCAAGCCGACACGGCCTCGACCGCCGGGCGGGCCGAGCGAGTGACACGTAGCCCGCGTCCGAGCACCCCCGCGCCGTCGCATCTCCCTTGCATGTGACCCGACAGCGACCACTCACCCCTAAGGCTCTCAACACGGCAAACGAACAATCCCGGACGTGAGCGCAACCGCTCCCGCGGGCAAGCAGGCATCTCGATTCCCATCAACCGCACGCTTGCTGTGGACGAGCAGCAGCAGTGCCGAGGGCGCCTCATGCGCGCTACTGGTCACCGGCGCGAACGAGTGCTGGTTTGCCAAGGCGGCGACCCTTTTGGCCCGCCCTGTGGCATCCGCGGCCGCTCCTACGCTGCCTCGGGTGCCAGACGAGTCGCGCGAGACGACCGACCCAGATGGTCGCCGGGCCGTGCTTGATGACCGGACCGCAGCCCACCTGGCGCGGCGGAGGCCGCAGATGCTGCGGCACACCTCGGCGATCCTGGACGCCATCAGCAGACCCGACGTTCGCGAGGAGGACCCGGCTCCCGGACGCGAGCGCCTCTACCGCCGTGATCTTGACCCGCGGAGATGGCTGAGGGTGGTCGTAGACTTTCAGCGAGTCTCCGGCATTCGTGGTGACCGCATCCGCGCAGGACCACCCGCCGGAGGGCAAGCCATGACGGTCACGATCGCCGGGATCACCTTCGACAGCCACGAGTACGACGACCGGGGCGACGTCCTCTACGTGAGCGTGGGTGCTCCGCGCGAGGCGGCGCGAACGGCTGCGACGCCCGAGGGCCACGCGGTCGACTACGACGAGTCGGGGGCGGTCATCGGCATGGTGCTGGTCAACGTCCGGTTCCTGCTGGAGCGCGATGGCGCCGTGACTGTCACGCTGCCGCCCGACCGGGTCGTCGCCGCACAGATCGACCGGCGCTCGTAGCGGCCTGAGTCCTCGCGAGCCGGGCGAGCGGCTCGAGCGGCTCCGCGAAGTAGCGCAGCCCCGTCGATCCTCCGGCGGGCCCTCGCCCGGTTTAGACACTGAATAGACACTCGGCGGGACAGCTCCTCCGGACACGAACACGCCCGGCCTCAGTGAGGGCGAGAAGAAGCCCGATGTGCCGCGGCCGCAGGCCGGCCCGACGAACCTAAGAGCTTCTGCGGTCCTGCAGAAGGTCAAACGTTCCGGATCACCAGGATTCCCCTGCAAAAGAGCGCCTTCTCGTAACCGTTCAGTCCCCTGGCATCGATCGGGCGGGGAGCGCCGGTTGACATAACCAGGGCTGGTCCGCCTCGTGTCGAATCTTGGCGGCATGGAGCGGGCCGAGGCGGAGGCCATCTACGACGCCGGGCGCGAGGCGTGCGTCGAGTTCATGGTCGAGCTGACCGCGCGCTACGAGCGTCAGATCGCCCGCCTCGAGGCGCGGATCGAGCGGCTCGAGCAGCAGGTCAGGCAGAGCTCGCGCAACAGCTCCAAGCCGCCGTCCTCCGATCCGCCGAAGACCCGGCAGGAGCGCCGCGCCGAGGCGCGGGCCAAGGCCAAGGAGCTCGAGCGGGCCGATCGAGAGCGCCGCAGGGCGGGCGGCCAGCCCGGGCACCGAGGGTCGGGCCGCGGGCGGGCGCCGGAGGACCAGGTCGATGAGATCGTCGAGCACTACCCGCACTCCTGCCGCGGCTGCGGGCACCGCTTCACCGACGCCGAGCGCCAGCCCTCGGGGCGCCCGGGGCGCCATCAGGTGGCCGAGCTGCCACCGATCGCGGTGATCGTCAGCGAGCACCGCACTCATCGGCTGCGCTGCCCCGAGTGCCGCAAGCGGACCGCCGCGGAGCTGCCCGCCAAGCTCGGCGGGTCGGCGTTCGGGCCCCGCCTGCGGGCCGCGGTGGTGACGATGAGCGCCCGCAACCGGATCTCGCGCCGCGACATGTCCGAGCTCGCCGGCGAGCTGTTCGGAGTGGGCCTGTCGGTCGGGGCGGTCGATGCGATCTGCCAGCGCGCCTCCGCCGCGCTCGAGGGCCCGCACGAGCGGCTCGTCGCCTCGGTGCTCGGCTCGCCGGCGCTGAACGTCGATGAGACCGGCTGGCGCACCGCGGGCGAGGGCCGCGCGCTATGGACCGCAACAACCCCCGAGGCGGCGATCTTCCGGGTGGCGAGCGACCGCCACCGCGACCGCCTGGCCGAGCTGATCGGCGACTACGAGGGGATCGTCTGCTCGGATCGCTGGTGGGCCTACGACCACCTCGACCCCGACTGCCGCCAGGCCTGCTGGGAGCACCTGAAGCGCGACTTCACCCGCCACTCGGAGGGGCTCGCCGAGCAGCGGGCCTTCGGCGAGGCCGGCCTTCTGCTGACCAAGCGGCTGTTCGCAGCCTGGCACGCCTTCGAAGGGCACCAGGGCCGCGCTCGCCTCAAGGCGGAGATGGAGCCGATCCAGACCGAGCTGCGCGCGCTCACCGAGCGTGCGGCCCGCAAGAGCAAGCGCACCCGCCTGCACGGCCGCTTTGCCCGAAACCTGCTGAAGATCTGGCCCGCGCTGTGGACCTTCGTCACCGTCGAGGGCGTAGAGCCGACCAACAACGCCGCCGAGCGCTCGCTGCGCGGCCCGGTCATCCACCGCAAGCTCTCCCACGGCACCCGCTCCGAGGATGGCGAGCGCTTGATCGAGCGGGCGCTGTCGGCCTCGGTCACCTGTCGCCTCCAGCGCCGCTCGCTGTTCGCCTACCTGACCGAGCTGCTCACCGCCCGCGCCCGCGGCCAGCCGCCCCCCGCGCTCGTTTGAGCCAGGGGACTGAACGCTTAC
>JBOGXT010000390.1:0-9774 GCA_050694635.1 Thermoleophilaceae bacterium | reverse complement strand
GCGTAGTATCGCAGCCCGATGCGGATCTTCCTGATCGCCGTGGGGCGCCTGCGCCCGCCGTACCAGGATGACGTAGAGCACTACCGGAAGATGCTCGCGGGCCACGTGAAGGTCGACCTGGTCGAGGTGCGCGAGGACGAGAAGGTGCCGCCGCGCATCCCCGACCGCGCGCTCACCGTGCTGCTCTCGAGCGACGGCCGATCGCTCAGCTCGGAGGAGTTCAGCGACTGGCTCGAGGAGCGCCGCCGCAACGGGCGCGACCTCTGCTTCGTGATCGGGGGCCCCAAGGGCCTCGAGCTGGAGGCCGACGAGCGGCTCTCGCTGGGGCCGATGACGCTGCCCCACCAGCTCGCGCGCGTCGTGCTGCTGGAGCAGCTCTACCGCGCCCACAAGATCCTCGCGCGCGAGCCGTATCACTATTAGTGGTGCGATGAGCGATCCGGTCTCCCAGCTGCGCGGCGCCGTGACCGAGACCGCGGCCACCCTGGCCGGCAACGGGCGCGTGTCGCAGCCCAAGCTGGACCGGCCGCCGCGGCCCGACTTCGGCGACTACTCGACCAACGCGGCCATGCTGCTGGCGCCCACGCTGGGCGAGGCGCCGCGGGCGATCGCCGAACGCCTCGGGGACGCGCTCGGCGAGCGGCTCGGCGCGTCGGTCGAGAGGGTCGAGATCGCGGGGCCCGGCTTCCTCAACCTGTTCATGGCCGACGCCTGGTACCTCGACTCGCTGGCCGGGATCCGCGACGCCGGCGAGCGCTTCGGGGCCGGCTCGGGCGGCCAGCGCATCGACGTCGAGTTCGTCAGCGCGAATCCAACCGGGCCGCTCCACATCGGCCACACCCGCAATGCCGCTTACGGCGATGCGCTGGCGCGCCTCCTCGAGTTCCAGGGCCACGAGGTCACGCGCGAGTTCTACGTCAACGACTACGGCTCGCAGGTGCTGCGCTTCGCCGAGTCGCTGCGGGCCCGCGCCCGCGGCGAGGAGGTGCCCGAGGGCGGGTACCGAGGCCAGTACGTCGCCGAGCTGGCGGACGAGCTCCCCGGCGCGGCCGAGATGGAGTCGGAGCAGTTGGGGCAGGCGGGGGTCGAGCGCATGGTCGACCACATGCGGGACTCGCTGCGGCGCTTCAGGGTCGAGTTCGACGTCTGGACCTTCGAGCACACGCTCCACCCGGGGGCCGTCGAGCACGCCTTCGAGCGGCTCGCCGAGCTCGGGCAGACGTTCCGCTCCGAGGGGGCGCTGTGGGTGCGCAGCTCGCAGCACGGCGACGACAAGGACCGGGTGATCGAGCGCTCGTCCGGCGAGCACACCTACTTCGCGTCGGACATCGCCTACCACCAGCACAAGCGCGAGCGCGGCTTCGACCGGCTGATCGACGTGTGGGGCGCGGACCACCACGGCTACGTGCGCCGCACCAAGGCCGCCTACGAGGCGCTCGGCGGCGATCCGGACCGGCTCGAGCTCGTGATCATGCAGTTCGTACACCTCATCGAGCACGGTGGCCGTGCCCAGCTCTCGAAGCGGGCGGGCACGATCGTGACGCTCGACGAGCTCGTCGACGACATCGGCATCGACGCGGCGCGCTGGTTCCTGCTCTCGCGCAGCCACGACACGACGATCGACCTCGACCTCGACCTGGCCCGCAGCGAGTCGCAGGACAACCCCGTCTACTACGTGCAGTACGCGCACGCCCGGATCGCGTCGATCCTGCGCAAGGCCGGGGAGGAGCGGGTGGCCGCCGCGCTCGGCGCCGACCTGCGCGCGAGCGCGGAGCGGTTCCATCCCTCGGCGCGCTCGCTCGTCAAGCGGCTGCTCGAGTTTCCGGCCGAGGTGGACGAGGCCGCCGAGCGCCGCGCTCCGCACCGGTTGACGACCTACGCGCTCGAGACGGCCCGGGAGTTCTCGGCCTTCTACCGCGACTGCCGGGTGGTCGGGGCGGCCGAGGAGGGCGGCGACGAGGACGTGCGGATAGCGACCAGCGTGCTGACCCGGGACGTGCTGGCGCGCACGCTCGATCTGCTCGGGGTGGAGGCGCCGGAGTCGATGTAGGGCTCAGATCTCGCTGAAGATGTTGATGCCCAGGTCGTCCATCACCTGGAGGGCCTCCGAGTTGAGCCTCGTCAGCTCGTTGGTGTAGAGCAGCACGCCCATCGCGACCAGCACGACGCCGGAGACGACCGTGATCGCGCGGAAGTGGTCGCGGAAGAAGCGGAAGAGGCCGGAGAAGGTCGAGAAGGCGAGGGCGCTGAGGATGAAGGGCACGGCCAGCCCGAGCGCGTAGAAGGCGAGCAGGACGCCGCCCTTGCCGACCGTGGACTCGGTCGAGGCGGCGGTGAGGATCGCGCCGAGGGTGGGGCCGGTGCAAGGCAGCCAGGCGACCGCGAAGGCGAGACCCGCCACGATCGGGCCTCCGGTGTGGGCGCGGCGCATGAGCTGCTCGGGTCGCCACTCGCGGTTCAGGCGTGGGACGAACAGCGTGGAGATGAAGAGCAGGCCCATCAGGACGATCACGATCCCGGCCACCTCGCGCAGGAGGTTCCGGTTCTCGTTCAGCGTCTGGCCCAGGCCCGTGGCGCTCATGCCGAGCGCGACGAACATCGCGGTGAAGGCGAGGCAGAAGAGCACCGCCGGCCCGAGCACCTTCGCCCTGCCGCGGCCCTCCTGGATGTCGGCGAACGAGACGCCGGAGATCGTCGAGAGGTAGCCGGGCACCAGCGGGAGGACGCAGGGGGAGATGAAGGAGATGAAGCCGACCGCGAAGGCGGCGAAGACGGTGGCGTCGACGTCGGTGGCGGCGATCACCGGGGCCACCCGGTCACAGGTCGTAGCGCTCCAGGTCGGCGTCGAGGCGGGCCGAGTCGGCTCCTCCAACCGCTCGCGACCGCTTGGACCCGCCGCCTCGCCACCGCGCGACCGCGACGCCGACTCCGGCCAGCGCCAGCAGAGTGGCGAGCGCGGGCACGGCGTAGACCAGCACGTCCCCGAGGTCGTCGTCGCCGCTCTCGTCGCCGGGTAGCGCGAGCACACCCTCGCCGAACTCGGCGACCAGCGCGCGCTTGATCTCCGGCTTGGAGCGACAGTCGGCAATCTGGCGTTCGATGAACGCCCGCTCACGCTGGGCCTGCGGAGCCTCCAGGGCGAGCCCGAGCGGAGTACCGCAGATTGGACACATGACCTCGTCCTCGATATCGCCGAGAGTTGTCCGGGGGCAGTCCTGCGCAAGCCCCGCAGCCGGCAGGAGGAGTGCGATCGCCGCCGCGAGGAGTGCTGGCCGGATCACGTGCGCTCCCGCAACAGGGGGGCGACTCGCTCACGCATGAACGTCTCGTCAACCACGCCGCGCCGGACCGCCGCGATCCGTCCCCTGCGATCGATCACGAACGTCTCGGGGAGGCCGAGGATCGAGAAGTTCTCGCGAGTCGACCCTTCACCGTCGCGGAGCATCGGGTAGGTGAGGTCGTATTCGTCGATGAACTCCTGTGCGTCCCCGGTGAGATCCTGGACATCGACGCCGAGCACGGTGGCGCCCCGCTTCACGATGCGCTCGTGCCAGCGCTGGAGCAGCGGAGACTCCTCGCGGCAGGGCTCGCACCAGGAGGCCCAGAAATTGAGGACGACGACGCGGCCGCGGTAGTCGTCGAGCGACCCGACACCGTCGCCGGAGAGCCGCGGAAGCTCGAGCTCGGGCGCCGCCTCGCGCTCGCCCGCGGCCAGCGCCTCGTCGACGGAGCGGTCCGGCTCGTTGCTCGCGAGCCCGTAGGCGAGCAGGGCGACGAGCGCCAAGACGACGCCGATCACAGCGACCGGAACGGGTGCCAAGAGCCTCCGCATGGAGCGCACCGAAGACTAGATGGAGGCCGGCGAAGCACCGCTAGAATCGGCCCGTCGCGGTCAACCGACCGCCACGCGGACGTAGCTCAGTTGGTAGAGCGTCGGCTTCCCAAGCCGAAGGTCGCGGGTTCGAGACCCGTCGTCCGCTTTCTGGGTTTGCAGCGTTTCGTAGGGTTTCGCCTGCTAATGACGGGGGTTTGGGGGTTTGGGGCCGAGGGTCGGGGAGGGGCTGCAGGGCCTCTCATGGGGTTTCCGCGATGTCGAGGTCGCATATTGGTCGCATCGGGAGGGCGACCTGACCGTAGGGCGGGCATGCCGGGGCGCTACGCGAGCATCGCCCGCGACACGTCTGAGCGACCTGGCCTGAGCGCGACGCAGCGCAAGGAAGCAGAAGCACGGAGTCGCGCGGACGGAGTTTGCGCGAAGAGCATCCCGCCCGCCGCCTGCTCCCTGTCCGGTTCCCCGCGGCCGTGGAGTTAGCCGACCGCGGTCATCTCCATGCTTCCTCGGGTGACTTGGGTATTCGGGAACGCGACGATTCTCGGCAGCGCTATCTCGGTTGCAGATATCCAGGTCACCGTCAACGACGACACGATTGACTGCCTGCGGAAGCTCTATGCACTCGATCACAACGTCCTGGGGGGTTTCGCAGGAGATGTACTCGCCGGCTTCACGATTCTCGCGAGCCTCCAGCGCTACCTACACGGCCACGAGGATGTCCTGGAGATGTCCCAAGTCTATGAGGCCCTTTCGACCCTGGCAAAGGATGAGTTCAGCCGCCTCGACGCCCGCAATCAGGCAGGCGGGTCGGAAATTCTCCTCGCAGGGGCGTCGACGGTCAAAGAGGCAGTTTACGGGAGCCGGGCAGACGTGGGCCGGTTCGTGTACCCGGACTTCGAACCCGAGATCGTTCCGCGAGGCGAGTGGGCGTCGATCGGATCCGGTTCGGACGTTGAGAGCTACCGAAGGGAGCTCCAAGCCGTGCCCGGGGACGAGGCGCGAGGGTTGATGCCCCTTGAGGCGAACAGCCCCGGTGGGTTCGCGAATGCGATGACCATTTCCATCATCGACAACGTCTTCAACATGCCGCCGGTGGACGGGGTCAGCAAGCATTTCCACGTCGGGACGGTCTTCGCGCACGGTTGCACGATTCGGCGTTCGGATCGCACGTACTTCCCAGGTGACGGGCCACCCCAGCGGGTCGCGATGCCCGAGGTCGCCGACAGCTGGCCCGCGCTGACACGCCTCTTAGAGCGGCTAATGGGCCGTGCCGTCGGCGCGGCTCAGGCGTAGCCGAACACCGGGGTCGGGATGGGCTCTGGCTGGAGATCAGCCGCTCCGTCGCCCGCGAAGACAACCATTGGGCGCATGGCCGCTCAATCTCCGGCGATCCTTCATCCGCTACGTGTCTTCGTCGCCTCGCGGGGTGGCGTCGAGAACGAGCGACAGGCGGTTAGGGACATTGCGGAGGAGATGAATGTTGCGCTGCGTGGCCATGGCTCGGAGATCGTGGTGCTGGGGTGGGAGGATCGGGGCCCGAGAGCCGGTCGCCCCCAAGCGGACATCAATGCGGACGTGCGGCTGTGCGACGTCTTCCTCGGGATCCTCAGGCCATGACGAAGCGGCTCGACACCAGACTCGAATCGGAGGGTGCAGAGTTCCTGGTTCTCGGCCAGCTCTTGATTGCCGGCATCGAGGCTACGAAGGCCTACCGCAACTTTGAGGGCTTCGACCTCTATGCCAGCATCCCGGCCGCGGGAAAGGCGTGTCGAATTCAAGTCAAGAGTCGATGGGCCACGGACTATGACGGCGGATTCCCGATCAAGAATCTGGGCTCCGACTTCGTCGTCTTCGTCGCCTTGAACCGGGGGTATCGATATCGGCGTAAGGCCGGCGCACCGGAGCATGGGGTGCGCGCGCCGGAGTTCTTCGTGTTCCCGACCCCGGTCGTAGAGGCGCCAAGGACCCGAAGTCGAAGTGGGGCAAGGCGTTTCTTCGGCGCATGGAGGACCCGGATCAGTACCGAGACCGTTGGGACCTCGTGCGCTCCTTCCTCAAGATGGACCCGTAGCACGGCGCTGTTTCCGTTCGCATAACGGCCAGCAGGAACCTTGACCACGATACGTCCATAATCAAGGTTAGCTGGTAACCTTGACTATGTGCCGGAACCAATCAAGCTTACGTGGCCCCCGAGCGCAGCCTCTGGCTTGTCGCGCCGGGACAGGCGCGGCTGTGAATACGAAGCCTACGTACCCGACCGCCTTGTAGGTCGGGAGATCGCGCTGAGCGGGGCGACGACCGCCGACGTCGCGGACGCCGAGCGCGCAGTCGAGCGCCTGAACCGCGATACGCGCGGCCTCGTGGATTCGGAGGCGGTTGCACGCCTGCTGCTGCGCGCCGAGGCTGTGGCCTCTTCACGGATCGAGGGCTTGGAGATAGGTGGCCGTCGGCTCCTCAAGGCGCAGGTCACCGCCGCCCTCGGCGAAGACGCGTCGGATGTCACCGCAACCGAAGTGCTCAACAACATTGAGGCGATGCGCTGGGCGATCGACTCGCTTGCCGACGTGGAGCAGATCGCCGTCGGTGATGTGCTCGGAATCCACGAACGACTGCTGGCGGGGACGAGCCTTGAGCAGCATGCTGGCAAGCTCCGCGAGCAGCAGAACTGGATCGGCGGCAGCTCGTACAACCCCTGCTCAGCGGCCTTCGTGCCACCGCCACGCGACCGCGTACGCGGCTTGCTCGAAGACCTCTGCGAATTCTCCAATAGCGAGGAGCTGCCGGCGATAGCCCAAGCGGCTTTGGCTCACGCGCAGTTCGAAACCATCCACCCGTTCATCGATGGCAATGGGCGCACAGGTCGAGCGCTGATTCACGTGATCCTCCGCCGGCGAGGTCTGGCGCCGGTGGTGGTGCCGCCAGTGTCGCTGGTGCTTGCGACGCGGTCCCAGGATTACGTGAGCGGTCTGACTGCAACGCGCTACCGCTCCGACGCTTCGTCGCGGGAGGCCGCCGATGGACTCGACTACTGGGTCAGCCTGTTCGCCGCCGCGATGACCCGCGCGGTCGCCGATGCCGAGGTCTACGAACGACGGGTGGCAGAGGTGCAAGCCGCATGGCGCGAGGCGCTGGGCAAGGTCCGTGCCAACTCAGCCGTCGACATCCTCCTCAACGCTCTGCCCGGCGCACCGGTCATCACCGCCCAGAGCGCCGCGGCGCTCATCGGTCGCAGCAAACAGGCCGTCAACGAGGCGATCCCGCGTCTCGTCGACGCCGGGGTGCTGACGCAGACCACGATCGGCCGGCGCAACCGCGCTTTTGAGGCCCTCGATCTGATCAACGCATTTACCGACCTCGAGCGCCAACTCGCAAGCCCTGATGGCGACACATTCCACTCGCCTCCGAGGCGGCACGTGCCACAGCGCCGGCGGTAACGGCGCCTCAGCGGAGGTCCTTGAGAATCCCGTTCCGGCCCAGCCCGCTGAGTGTTTTTTGGCGGCCCCTCTGGGGCTGACGGTGACGCGTTCGGTCATTCAGGGCCCGCGCTTGAAAGCGCGTGTGGGTTCCGTCCTCAGCGCGCGCCACTCTTTGCGAAATGACGGTTCGTGCTGAGATCGCGGCGAAAGCCCTCGACAAGCTACGCCGGGGAGCGCCGTACTCTGTTGCCGCTGTCCTCATCGCTGAGGTCGCTCCGAACGGACTCGACGGCGCGCGGTGGCACCTCTATGTGACTGACGGACACGACTCCGGGTTTGTGGAGGCTCAGATCTCGGGGACCAACGGCGGGCGGCGCGGTATGGCCGTCGACGCCGCATTCCTGGAAGCCGAGGTCGAGTTTATCTCGGGGCGCTTCCCCGCGAAGAGCGCCTTCAGGACTTGCTCGGTGCTTCGCCGATCGCCATCGAGGCCGATCGGCTTCCGACGGCGGTCTGAGAAGACCGAAATAACCGCGTTCGTCGGGTTCAGGGAGAAGATTCCTAACCCCCAAGTTACGACCCGGCCGTGTATGCCCGCACGAACGCCGAAGGGTGCTCGCGGAGGGTCTCGAGGAGCTCCTTCGCAACGTCGCCGCCCACGCCACTGAGCGTGCCGGCGACGTGCGCGGGCACCTGGGCGCCTGGGTCGTCGATGCATCGCTCGAGCGCTCCGCGTGCGGGCGGGCCTCCGCGGCCCGCCGCGACCAAGGCGGCGAGCCCGAATGCCGCTGCGGCGCGTACATTCGGGTCGGCGTCCGCGGCGAGAGTCATGAGGACGCCCACGTCCTCGGGCCGCCCGGCCTGTCCTGCCACTTGGGCCGCCCACTGACGGTCGCCGGGCTCGCCGGCAACGAGGTCAGTGAGCCGGTCGAGCGAGTCGTCGATCTCTAGCCCGCCGAGGGCGACCGCGAGGTTCGCCGCCTCGCCTGCCGCGTCGCGTGGCTCGTCGAGGAAGTCGGGCGCGGCCGGCGGCTCGCGCTTGGCGATCCTCGCGATGATCGGCAATAGGCGCTCTGCGGTCTCGGCCGGGAGTTGGTCCGCGAGGCTGGCCAGCGCCTGCATCGCGGCACGCTTCGAGCCAGGCAGGACGGCCTCGTCAGCGAGGAGCTGCAGCAGAGGGTCCCAGCGGGCCGACTCGGGATGCCAGACGTTCAGCAGCACCAGAGCGGAGCCGATGTCGTACCCGCCGAAGCCGAACTTGCCGCCGTGGGCCTCGGCGACGATCGTTTCGGCGGCCTCGGCGAGACGCTCAGTCAGTGCGTTCGCCACATCGGCAGGGAGCTGCCGCACGTCACCGAGCGAAGTGACCGCTGCCAAGGATCCTTCGCGTGCATGCGCGAGCAGGCGGGTCGCGGCGGCCTCGTCGTATCGGGCAGCCGCGCAGTGGAAGTCGCAGCGCGTCGTGATGTTCCTCGGCCGCCTGGCCCGCGCGCAGGCTCACCTCCTCGGTCCAGACGTGCTGTGGGAGCGCGCGCACGACCTTGTCCCATGACCCCGCTGTGAGCTGTTCCTGGTGTGGCTCGAGTGTCACGACGCGCTCGGCCACGCGTTGTTGCGTGTCGGCACCCGCCGACGGGACAACCGCAGCGAGCGTCACGGCGAGCTGGTCCTCCAGGACGTAGGAGGGTTGCGTCCTCGTGGCGAACGCCGCTGGGTTCTCAAGCGTTGACAGGAGCCAGGCCGCGGTGCGGTCGGCGGTAGCGGAGTCCGAGAGGTGGCCGCCGTGCTGAAGCAGCGCGAGATCGCCACGTCCGGTCGTCCGGGTCGAGTGGTCGAGGTCCACGCGCGCGGCGGCCAGCGTGACCGCGGCGGCCGGGCCGTTTGCGCCGAGCTGCCTGACCGCGGCTGCGAGTTCCTTAACTGCGCCGGCCAGGCGTAGCGCGGTCAGCCCCTCGCAGGCGGACTCGGGGTCGGCGTGCTGGTCGAGCCGAAGCAGGGCATCACAGCCGGTCAGCGTTGTGAGGTGTCGCCAGGCGCCCTGATCGCCGGCATGGCTCGCGCTCAGGGACGCCGCATAGAGCTGGTTGCTGGCGACGTCGACACCGCCGATGCTCACCGTGGTGTCGCGGGCCCATGCGCTGAAGGTGCGCTCGACAATCGCCGTGAGCCCCCGCGACGTCGTCTGGGTGCGCCACCAGCTTGTGACCGTGTCCGCGCCGGTGATCGTGTCCGCGCCGGTGATCGCCCCCTCGAGATCGCGTTCTCCCAAAGGCACCGCATTGAACAGGAGCATGTCGGCGGTCCCGGCGATGGCGCTGGCCGTCACGTCGTCGCGTGCCGACTGGCGGGCCCCGAGCGCCGCCTCAGCGTCGGCGACAGCCTCGTCGAGGCGTCCGATGTCTCGCAACGCCCGTGCCCGTTGCATCAACAGCCACGCGTGGTCGACCGGCTCGATGTCTCCATCGTCGATGACGGGATCGAGCAACGTGATCGCCTCCTCAATGCGGAGTGTCTCGAGGAGCGCGG
>JBOGXT010000389.1:0-1678 GCA_050694635.1 Thermoleophilaceae bacterium | reverse complement strand
GGTCGGGACCGTCCACGGGAACGAGCCGGCGGGCCGGGCGGTGGTGGACGCCGTGCGCCGCGCCAGACCACCGCGCGGGACGGCGCTCTGGCTGATCCAGGACGCGAACCCGGACGGCTCCGCCGCGGGCAGCCGCCACAACGCGGCCGGCGTCGACCTGAACCGTAACTTCCCCTACCGCTGGCGCCACCAGGACGGCGTCTACGAGTCGGGGCCGGGCCCCGCCTCGGAGCCCGAGACGCAGGCGATTCAGCGCTTCGTCGAGCGCGAGCGGCCGCGCGTGACGCTCTGGTACCACGAGGCGCTGCGAATGGTCGTGAAGAGCACCGGCGACCCGTCGCTCGAGCGCATTTATGCGCGCCGCTCGGGGCTGCCGCGCCGGAGCCTGCCGCGCTACCACGGCACAGCCGTGTCGTGGCAGAACACGACCTTCCGCGCCGACACCTCGTTCGTCGTCGAGCTGCCCGGCGCGCCGCTCCCCGTCCGGCTCGCCCGGCGCCATGCGCGGGCGGCGCTGTCGCTGGCCCGGGCCGTGGCGCCGCCGCACGTGGTCTCGAAGCCGATCCCGTTCGACGCCGAGCGCAAGGCCGACATGCGCGCGTACGCCCGCCGCCACTACGGCATCGATGATCACCGCCTGCGCGACCCGAGGGCGATCGTGCAGCACTACACGGTCACCGACACCTTCGAACCGGTGTACAACGCGTTTGCGCCCAACCGCCCGGACCCGGAGCTCGGCGAGCTGCCGGGCGTCTGCTCGCACTACGTGATCGACCGCGACGGCACGACCTACCAGCTCGTCTCCACCCGGATCATGTGCCGCCACACCGTCGGCCTGAACTGGACGGCGATCGGGATCGAGCACGTCGGCAGGAGCGACTCGCAGGTGCTCGGCAACCCGCGCCAGATGGAGGCCTCGCTGCGACTCACCCGCATGCTGCAGGGCCGCTACGGCATCAGCACCCGCAACGTGATCGGCCACAACGAGAACCGCTCGAGCCCGTTCCACCGCGAGCGCGTGGCGCGCCTGCGCAGCCAGACGCACGCCGACTTCCCGAGGGCGGCGATGGACGCCTACCGGGGCCGGCTGGAGCGCCTGCCGGCGCCGGCGAGCCTGCGCTGAGGGTCATCTCACCCGCGAGGGGTGACGTGCGATCACCCAGCGCGCCGCGAAGGTGGCCGGGTGGTGGCCCCGGTCGGCTACGAGATCCGGATCAAGGGACGGCTGAGCGATTCGCTGACCGGGGTCTTCGAGGACTTCACCTCATCGGTCAGGCCGGCCGAGACCATCATGCGCGGCGAGCTGCGCGACCAGTCGGAGCTGCACGGCCTGCTGGACCGCATCCAGTCGCTCGGCCTCGAGCTCATCGAGGTGCGCCAGCTGAACCGGCCCAGGGACTAGACCGCGGCCCGGCCGTACTCACGCCGGTACTCGAGCCACTCGCGCACGGCGATCTGGATCGCGGCCGCGGTCGGGATGGCGAGCAGCGCCCCGATCACGCCCAGCAGCGCGCCGCCGAACAGGGCCGCCACCACCACGAGGAACGGGTCGAGCTCGACCGCCCGGCTCTGGATGCGCGGCTGCACGACGTAGTTCTCGAACTGCTGATAGGCGATGGCGAAGATCGTCCAGATGATCGTGGTGGTGGGAAAGTCCACGAACAGCGTGACCACGCCG
>JBOGXT010000388.1:0-1882 GCA_050694635.1 Thermoleophilaceae bacterium | reverse complement strand
CTCCTGAGCCATCCGTCCTCGTTGCTGCACGAGACCGGCTTGGGACACCCCGAGCGGATCGACCGCATGCACGCGATCCAGGCCGAGCTGGAGCGGCGCGACTGGCTCGGCTTCGAGCGCCGCGAGGCGCCGCCGGTAGCCGAGGAGCAGCTGCTGGCGGTGCACACGCCCGAGCACGTGGACGCGGTGCGCCAGACCAGCGCCCGAGCCGGCGCGTTCGACCTCGACACCCCGACGTCCGAGGGCTCATGGGACGCGGCGCTGCACGCCGCGGGCGGGGCGTGCGCGCTCGTGGAGGCGCTGCTCGGAGGCGCAGAGCGGGCCGGCTTCTCGGTCCTGCGACCGCCGGGCCACCACGCGGAGCGCGACCGCGCGATGGGCTTCTGCCTGTTCGCAAACGTGTCGGTGGCCGCCCGTCACGCGCTCGACTCGCTCGGCGCCTCGCGCGTGTTCGTGCTCGACTGGGACGTCCACCACGGCAACGGGACGAACGCGATCTTCCACGAGTCGCGCGAGGTCCTCTTCGCGAGCATCCACCAGTACCCGTTCTATCCCGGCACGGGGCCGCTCTCCGACGCGGGCGCCGGCGACGGGGAGGGCTTCTCGATCAGCCTGCCGGTGCCGGCGGGCGCGGGCGAGGACGTGTTCTGCGGCCTGGTCGAGCACGTGGTGCTGCCCGCGGCGCGCTCGTTCGACCCGGACCTCGTGCTGGTGTCGGCCGGGTACGACGCCCACCGCGACGACCCGGTCGGGGGCTGCGCTCTCGAGACCTCGTCGTTCGCCGAGCTCACGCGTCAGGTGCTGACGCTCGGCAAGCCGGTGGGCTGCGTGCTCGAGGGCGGGTACGACCTCGACGGCCTGGCCATGTCCGTAGCGGCGACGATGGAGGCGCTGGCGGGCGGCGGCGAGCCCGGCTCGCACCCGCGTGGGCGGCTGGTGGAGCAGGCCGCGGCGGCGGTGGGGCGCTACTGGGACCTGGCGGCCTGAGCCCGGCTCACCCGGCGGGCTCGACCAGCTGCGGGTAGGCGCCCGGGAAGCGCTCGGCCAGATCGCTCGACTGGCGGGCGGCGCCCTCGGGGGTGTCGAAGCGGCCGGCGAAGACGATCCAGAGGCCGGTGCCGAGGTTGTAGTCGTCGGAGCGCAGCAGGCCGGCCTCGATCCCCGACTTGGCGGCCTGGCGGGCCAGCCTCAGCGCGGCCGGGCGGTCGCTCGTCGTGACGAGCACGACTGTGTGGGCGGTGAGGTCGTCGGGCCAGTCGAGCAGGAGGCTGCGGCGAGGCTCCTGCGGCGTGCCGGTCGCCGGGTCGTCTGCCTGGGTGGCCTCTTGCGGCTCGCCCGCGGCAGCGGCCGGCGGCGTCGCGGATTGCTCGGGCTGGTCGGCGAAGGTGGTCCCGTCCTCGCCCGCATCGCTGGTGAGCTCGCTCAGCGCAAAGCCCGCCGCGCCCCCACCGACCAGGACGACGGCGACGAGCGCGATAAGCGCGGCGATGGCCCGGTCGGGCCGCCGCCCGAGCGCCAGCCGCGTGCCGCAGTTCGTGCAGACGAGCTGTCCGGGCTCGGCCTCGGCGCCGCAGCTGGGACAGGGGGTCACGCCCGTCCCGCCCTCGCGTACCTGACCGTCCACCTCGCTCAGCTCGCCGGCTTTCTCCTGCAGCAGCTCGGGCGCCCGCTCGCCGCGGCGGTGGAGTTCGTAGACGAGCGCCCCGAAATCGAGCAGCAGCGTTTCGCGCACGCGGCGCAGCCGCCGTCGCGCGGTCGGTCCCTCAGCGCCGCCCGGCAAGCGCCTCGTCCACGACTCGCAGGATCCCTGCCCTCCGGCTCTCCATCGGGAAGCTGGTGAGGATACGCGCGCGCGCGCGGGCGGCCGCGTCCGGCCCCAGGG
>JBOGXT010000387.1:0-13074 GCA_050694635.1 Thermoleophilaceae bacterium | reverse complement strand
GCTCGACCCGGAGGCGATCGAGGCCGACCTCGACCGCCTCGAGGTCGAGCAGCACGACGACGGCGGCTGGGACGTCGACTGGGCGCACTGGTCGCCCGCCGGCGGGCTCGAGTGGCGCGGGTGGGCGACCGTCCGCGCCCTGCGGATCCTGCGCGCGAACGACCGCCTGTGAGCCCACCGCGCCGACCGGCAGCGACCCCCTGTGTTGGTCAGCGATCGGTGAACCGGTAGGTGGTCTGGGCGTGCGGTTCCTTGGCGAAGGCCAACGCCTTGGCCGGCTCGATCCGGAAGACCGCGGCGGCGTCCTCGCCCGTGCCAAAGACGCCATCGCCGACGTCGAAGTGCCAGGCGCTGCCGTACTTGGCCTCGTAGGCGTCGGCGAGTCGCTGCAAGGCGTCGCGGTCGGCGACGCGAATCGCGGTCCCCTCGACGACGACGTCCAAGCCCTGGGCCCATGTGTTGTTGCCGGTGGTCAGCGCCACCTGCCCGCGGTGCTCGAGGTTGCGGGCCTTCTGCTCGCGCAGCCCGGTGCAGAAGTGCACCACGTCGTCCTCCGCCACGCCGATCAGCGGAGTCACATGCGGCCGGCCGTCGCTCCGCACCGTGGTGAGCCAGTACAGCTCGGCGTCTTCGAGGACGCGCGCGGCATCGGGCCACGGGGTCGGGCCGGCCGCGGGGTCACTGAAGCGGCGATCGATCTCGGCGCTCGGGTGGGGCTTCATCGCTGCGGGCCTCCTGGGTTTGGATCGCTGGCACAAGGACCGCGTAGGCCCCCGAGAACTCATCGCTCCTCGCGCGCGCTCGTCACGGTGATCGAGTGCTTCCCGACCGCCTCCTGGACGCGCTGGCATGGCGCGCAACGGTCGCCGGCGGAATGCTTGGACGCGCGAGGCGTCGTCGTACCGAGCCCTGCCTGACCGTCTGTCTTGCGATCATCCGGGCATGCCACCGCTCCGCGCGAAGGAGCGCGCACAGCTTCCCGACAGCGCCTTTGCGTACATTGATTCGCGCGGCCGGCGTCGTCTGCCGATCCACGATGCGTCGCACGTCCGGAATGCCCTTGCGCGGTTCGGCCAGGTGGCGTTCGAGGACGACGCCGCGCGAGACCGGGCGCGCAGCCGGCTGCTGAGGGCGGCCAAGAAGCACGGGATCATGCCCATCGGCTTCATCAGCGCGCAGCTGCAACCGCAGCGGAAGCTGCCGAAGGGCCACGTGACGTTCCTGCTGACCGATATCGAGGGCTCGACCGAGCTGCTCGGGCGCCTCGACGACCAATACGCCGCCCTGCTCGCCGATGTGCGCCGTCTGGTGCGCGCCGCGGTGCGAGCTGCCGGTGGTCACGAGGTGTCCGCCCGCGGGGACGATCAGTTCGCGGTGTTCGAACGCGCCCCGGCGGCGGTCGAGGCGGCGCTTGCGATCCAACGGGCGATGCGGGCCGAGGCTTGGCCCGGGGGGAGCGAGGTGCGGCTGCGGATCGGCCTGCATCGCGGGCGTCCCGAGCTCACCGAGACCGGCTACGTCGGGCTGTCGGTCCACGCCGCGGCGCGCATCTGCTTCGCCGCGCACGGCGGCCAGATCGTGATGTCCTCCGCCGTGCGCGCGGTGGTCCTCGAGTCGCTCGCAGACGGGGTCGGCCTGAGGAGCCTCGGCGCTTGGCGATTCCGCGGCCTGACCGAGCCGGTGGACCTCTTCCAAGTGGACGCGGCCGATCTGCTCGCCGACTTCCCGCCTCTACGATCGGCCGTTCCCGCCAAGTAGCGGACTAGGTCGACGTCTCGTCGCAGGGCGCGCGGGTGTGAGCGTTCGATCAGTGCGGCTGGGGGACGATCCGGATGTAGGGCCGCGGTGACTCCCAGCCATCCGGATACGTCTCCTTCGCCTCCTCATCGGAGACCGAGCCCGCGATGATCACGTCCTCGCCCTGCTGCCAGTTGACCGGCGTCGCCACCTTGTGCTTCGCGGTCAGCTGCAACGAGTCGATCACCCGCAGCACCTCGTCGAAGTTGCGCCCGGTCGTCATCGGGTAGACGAGCATGAGCTTGATCTTCTTGTCGGGGCCAACGACGACCACGTTTCGCACGGTCTGGTTGTCGGCCGGCGTGCGCTCGGTGGGGTTGCCCGAGACCTCGGCGGGCAGCATGCCGTACAGCTTCGACACCTTGAAGTCGGCGTCGCCGATCATCGGGTAGTTCGGCGCGTGCCCCTGGGTCTCCTCGAT
Organism: Thermoleophilaceae bacterium; assembly: GCA_050694635.1. GTDB lineage: Bacteria > Actinomycetota > Thermoleophilia > Solirubrobacterales > Thermoleophilaceae > JACVRW01. The sequence continues at coordinate 10,856 of JBOGXT010000387.1, read as the reverse complement.
GTCACTGGCCCACTTCGCGTGGTTGTCGACCGGATCGACCGACAGGCCGATGATCTTGACGCCCCTGCGGTCGAACTCGGGCTTGATCTTGGCCATGTAGCCGAGCTCGGTCGTGCAGACCGGGGTGAAGTCCCTCGGGTGCGAGAACAGCACCGCCCACGAGTCGCCGATCCAGTCATGGAAGCGCACGCTGCCTTCCGTGGTCTCGGCCTCGAAATCCGGTGCCGTGTCGCCAATCTGCAGAGCCATCTTCTCCTCCTTCCGAAAGCGAATCCGCCGTCGTCATCTCGTTCCTCCTCTCTTCCTCACAGCGAGAGCGCGCTCGCGACGGCGAAGCAAGCTGTGCCGACGCCAATTGTGATGGTCGGTACGTAGAACCAGAAGCGAAGCGAAAGGACAAGGTAGGCGGCCGAGACGGCGATCGTGAGCGGACGTATCGGGTCGACATCCTCGACGAGGGCGAAGTCGTAGATCCCGATGATCAGGCAGAGGAGGCCAAATGTGAAGAGACCGAGGCCGTGGCTGATGTTGAAGCCGAGCCATGCTCTCCACATCGAGGGCGTCGCCCCGCTGCCGCCGGGGAACAGCTCCCGAAACCTGATCCCGGTGCCCTCCAGCGCCGGCAGCACCGACCGTTCGATGGGACTGAAGAACGTCGGCCGAACCGCGTCGAGGAGGGTGGCCAGCGCGTGAACGCCGCCGGCGAGCATGAACGGGATCGTGCCCGCGACGAACCAGGTCTGGGCGGCGCCGGTGCTCACGATCTCGTTCCCGTCGGAGCGGTCTCCTAGGTAGCCGGTGAGATAGTAACATACATACATGCATGTACGAAGTGCCCAGGCCGACCGAAGCGCCCGCACACGGAGCGCCCTGCTCGAGTCCGCGGCCCGGGGGCTCTCCCGCTACGGCTACGGGAACCTCGTCCTCGAACAGGTGGCCAGCGAGGCCGGCTACACGCGCGGCGCGCTCTATCACCAGTTCAAGGACAAGGAGGACCTGGCCCTGTCCGTGCTCGAGTGGGCGTTCGAGACGTGGAGACAGGAGGTCGGCTTCGACCGACTCGTCGAGCACCAGCACGATCCGGTTGGCGCACTGATCGCCCTGGCGCGTGGCCACGCCGTCTACTGCCGGCGCGATGTGGCCCGCCTCGTGATGGCGCTGAGGATCGAGTTCGGCGGTCAGGACCACCCGGTTGGGCGCGAGGTCGAACGGGTCTACGAGACGATCGTCAAGCGCTGCGCCGCCCTTGTCACCGCCGGGCGCAGAGCAGGGTCGATCCCGCCCGGCCCACCTGCCCGAGCCGTCGCGCTCGCATTCGTCGGGGCAATCGAGGGAGCCGTGATCGAGTTGGCCGGGCAGGCGGCTTACGACGAGTTGCTGGCGGTCCGCACGGCCGCCGGCGTGCTCGGGCTCGACGGCGTGCCGGCGTCAGTTCGGCAGCGGCGGTAGCTCGGTGACCCCGGGCGCCCGCACGCCGTCGAGCCAGATGGCGAGAACGCGGTCCCAGCGCCAACCCGGCTTCTCGGCCGCCGCGACCGCCACCGAGCCGATCGAGCAGACCATCGCCGGGATGTCCTCGACGACGAGATCCTCGCGCAGGGCGCCGGCTCGCTTGGCCTGCTCGAGCAGCAGCTCCAGCTGCGTGACCAGGCCCGAACCCACGGCCGCCGCGTGCATGCGCTCTGATCGCGTCGCCATCGCCTCGGACAGCGCTCGGTCGCCGGCCTGCAGCTCGGCCGACCACTCGACGTAGTCCCGGAAGGCCTCCCACGCCTCCCCCCGCGAAGCCCTTCGCACGGCCTCGACGGCACGCTCGGCGAGCCGCTCGAAGCGGCGTGCGATCACCGCGTCGAGCAGGTCCTCCTTGGCGGGGAAGTGACGGTAGAGGGTGCCGACGCCGACCTTGGCGCGCCGCGCGATCTCGTCCATCTGCACGTCCATGCCCTTCTCGGCGAAGAGCTCGCGCGCGGCGCAGACGATCGCGTTGCGATTGCGCCTCGCGTCGGATCGCATCATTCGCTCGGCCGCGACGCTGGGCTGACTCGTTTCGGTTGGCGTCATCTCGTTGTGTACGAGGATGCAAGCGGAACTCTGATTCCGTATAGTGTCCAACGTGAACCGGAGTTCCGTTTCCCATTATAGGACGGCGAATGACGAGAACGGGCAGGAGGTGCTCGCATGACTGAGGCCGCTGACTATCTGCAGAGGCGCTGGTGGGCGCTCGCCCTGCTCTGCATGACTCAGTTCATGGTGGTGCTCGACGCGTCGATCGTGAACATCGCGCTGCCGACGATCGGCGAGGAGGTCGGGATCTCGCAGGAGAACCTGTCCTGGGTTGTCAACGGCTATGTGCTCACCTTCGGCGGCTTCCTGCTGCTCGGTGGACGCATGGCAGACCTGCTCGGCCGACGCCGCATATTCATGGGCGGGCTCGTCATCGTCGCGGTCGCCTCGCTGTTCGCGGGCTTCGCGCCAAGCGAAGGCGCGCTGATCGCGGCGCGCGCGGCTCAGGGACTCGGCGCGGCGATCATCGCGCCCAGCGCGCTCTCGATCGTGACCACGATCTTCCGGGACGGCTCCGAGCGCAACAAGGCGCTGGGGGCGTGGGGCGCGGTCGCCGGCTCGGGCGGAGCCGCCGGGGTACTGCTGGGCGGCGTGCTCACCGACGGCCTCGGCTGGGAGTGGGTGATGTGGGTGAACGTGCCGGTCGCGCTGATCGTCCTGGCGCTGACCCCGCGCCTGATCCCCGAGAGCCGCTCGGACTCCCAGACCCGCCACTTCGACCTCGCCGGCGCGGCAACCGTCACGGCTGGGCTCTCGCTGCTGGTCTACGCGATCGTGGACGCGGAAAGCGCGGGGTGGGGCTCCACCCAGACGATCGGGCTGCTCGCTGCGGCGATCGCCCTGCTCGGCGTCTTCACCGCGGTCGAGCTGCGCTCGCATGCGCCGCTGGTGCCGTTCGGCGTCTTCCGAAAGCGCACACTGACGGGCGCCAACGCAGTCGGGCTGATGGTCGGAGGCTCGCTGTTCGCCATGTTCTTCTTCATCACGCTCTACATGCAGCAGGTGCTCGGCTACAGCCCGATCAAGGCCGGCCTCTCCTACCTGCCGCTGGCGGTGGCGATCATCCTCTCGGCCGGCGTGGCCTCACAGCTGGTCACGAAGGTCGGCTTCAAGCCGGTGCTCGCGGTCGGACTGGTGCTGATCGCCGCCGGGCTTGTCTGGTTCAGCCGGGTCTCCGTGGACGGCGGCTTCACGACCGACATCCTCGGTCCGTCGCTGCTGGCGGCGGTCGGGCTGGGCTTCGCCTTCGTGACGACCACGATCGCCGCGGTCTCAGGCATCCGGGACCACGAACAGGGCCTGGCCAGCGGCCTGATCAACACGTCCCAGCAGATCGGCGGCGCGCTCGGGCTCGCCGTTCTGGCGACTGTCGCCAACACCCGCACCGACGACGTCGTCGCGGCGGCCGGCGGCGACCCCAGGGCGCTGCCCGGGGCCCTGGTCGAGGGCTTCCAGTCCGCGTTCCTTGGCGCCGCGGCGATCGCCGTGATCGGGCTGGTGCTGACGCTCGCGCTGATCCGCAGCCGCGACAGCCGCGCCCACGTCGCCCTCAGCGAGAAGGAGGGCGCGGCGCCGGTAGCCGTCTAGTTGACGTGCCTCGGGAGGTTCCGAACGGCTGAGTAGGCCTCCGGCAGCCCGAGGCACACCGACCGGAGCCCCTCGACGATCTCGAGCGGCACGTCCGCGTGCTCGGTCATCGTCGCCGGTCGCCGGGCGCCAAGAAGCTCTGCAGCGAGGCGACGAGCGCGTCCGGCGCCTCTTCCGGGATGAAGTGGCCCGACGGCAGTGGCCCTCCCTCGACCGCCTCTGCCCACCGCCGCCAGACGGGCAGCGGACCGTCGGACATCGACCCTTCCTCGGCTCCCCAGTGCACGAGGACCGGACAGCGAATCTTGCGTCCGCCTTCACGGTCCTCGGCGTCCATCGGCCGGTCGATGTGGAAGGCGGCCGATAGTCGGCGCACATGCCGGAGATGGTCTCGGGAGTGAAGGCGCGCACGTTAGCGCTCGGCAGCCTGCGGCGAGACGGCGCCGGGCGTCGCCGCCCACGAGCTCAGCGTGTGGCGAACGAAGTACTCGGCGCTGGCGCTCACGAGGCGCTCGGCGAACGGTGGCGGCTGGGCCAGGAAGAACCAGGGTAGTAGTCGAGCGAGGCTTCCGCCGCCATGCGCTCGAACTGATCCACGGTCGGCACGACGTTGAGCACGCCGAGACGTTCGACGCGCTCGGGATGGTCGAGCGCCATGCGGTAGCCGACCCCCTTGAGGTCACAGACCACGACGGTGTTCCGTCCGGCCAGCACCGGGGCGACGCGATGCCAGCAGTAGTGGGTCTCGGGGAAGCCGTGCAGCAGCAGCACGGCCGGTCCTCCGCCGGCGATGCCCGGCCTGTAGCTCGTGGGCCCAACCGCGACGGCCGCGTACTCGAACCCGTCGACGCCCGGCTCGACCGAGTGTGCCATCGCCCGGACGCTAGCTGGCACCGCGATAGGGTGGGACGGCGACGATGGAAGCGATTCCGCTCGAGCCCGTCGACTCGTTGACGGTCACGACGCTGGTCGACAACGTGACCGACATGCTGCTCGTGGACCACGGTCCCGCCAAGCGGCCTCCGATGGCGAGCTCGGCGCGGGTTCCGGCGCGGGTCCTCGAGGGCGGCGACACCGACGACGCCCTCCGAGCCGAGCACGGCTTCTCGGTGCTGGTGACGATCGCCAAAGGGGAGCGGGAGATCCGCGTCCTGTTCGATGCGGGGCGAACGCCGGACGGGCTCGTGGAGAACATGCGGCGGCTCGACATGTCGCCACGCGACATCGACGTCATCGTGCTGAGCCACGGGCACTGGGACCACACCACCGGGATGGACGGGCTCGTAGGTGAGCTGGGCCGCGCCAGCGTGCCCGTGCTGATCCACCCGGAGTTCTGGACCCGCCGCCGCCTCGCGCTGCCGGGTCGCGAACCCGTCGAGCTGCCCACCACGAGCAAGAGCGCACTCGAAGGGGCCGGCTTCGAGATCGTCGAGCAGCGCCAGCCTTCCTTCCTGCTCGACGGCTCGCTGCTGGTGACCGGCGAGGTCGACCGCACCACGGAGTTCGAGCGCGGCTTTCCCCACCACGAGGCCCACCTACAGGGGGTGTGGCGGCCCGACCCCCTGATTCTCGACGACCAGGCCCTGGTGGCCACGGTTCGCGGACACGGCCTGGTCGTCTTGACCGGCTGCGGACACTCGGGCATCGTCAACATCCTTCGCTACGTGCGAAAGCTCACCGGCGAAGACCGGTTCCACGCCGTGCTCGGAGGCTTGCACCTCAGCGGAACGGCGTTCGAGCCGATCATCGGCCCGACCTGCGACGCGCTGGGCGGGTTCTCGCCGGACTTCCTGGTGCCCGCTCATTGCACCGGCTGGCGGGCCACCCAGGCGCTCGCCGCCCGGTTCCCTGAGGCGTTCATCCAGAACAGCGTCGGCACCCGCTTCGAGTTCACCGCAGCGGATCTCTGATCAGGTCCCTGCGCCGGCCGAGGTCATGGCGCTGGCGCGTCCGCAACCGCGCCGAGCAAGGTCGCGTCCGCGTCCGCGAGCACGCGCACGATCGGGAGGTCGAGCGCGGAGTGGTACGGCGCCAGTGCCGCGAGGAGGTCGGAGCGCTGCGAGGCTGCGATCCCCACGCTCCCGACGGGGACGTCCATGGCCGCGAAGTGCCTCCGATGGCCCTCGTTGATGGCGCGATAGAAGCCCTCCTCCTCGCGAAGGCGCCCGCTCGCCCCGGGGCCCACGGCGACCCGGACATAGGACGCCACGACGGGCGCGGCGCGTCCCCGCCCCGCGGCCCCGTCACGCACCCATCCACGCGCCGTCGCCGCCTGGCCCGGCAACATCCAGTTCAGGAGCACCCCGTCGGCAATCTCGCCGCCGAGGCGGCACAGCCGAGGCCGCATCGCGGCCACCATGATGCGCGTCGTCTCGGGCAGGAGCGTGCGAAGCTCCGCCACCGCCCGCCGGAGCGCCTCGATCTGAGGAGAGAGCGCGCCCGACCCGATCCCGAGCCAGAGCCTCTCGGGATCGATCCCGAGACGATCGACCTCTGCCGCGATCTCGGCCGGCCGGTACCTGTGCAGCGGCAACACCCCCACTCCGAGCTCGATCTTCGCCGTGGCCGCGGCGAACTCCGCAAGCGTGTCGAGACCGCGAGCGGCCGGCTCGTCGTTTGACCACAGCGAGTGGTACCGGAGCTGTTCGCAGTGCGCGGCCAGCTCGCGGGCGAGACCCGCGTCCAGACCCGCCGTGACGCCCAGCCCACGCGGCTTCGACACGGACGCCATCATGCCGATGAGTTTCTCCTACGAAAGGACGCAGCGCCATGCAGCACAAGATCATCCGAACCTGTGGTTCGACACCGAGGCAGAGGAGGCCGCGGGCTTCTACACCTCCGTCTTCGAGAACTCGCGCGTCGTGAACGTCACCCACTACACCGAGGCGGGTCCGCGACCGGCCGGCATGGTGATGACCGTGGAGTTCGAGCTGGACGGTCAGCGGTTCGTCGGCATCAACGGCGGTCCCGACTTCACGTTCGACGAGGCCGTCTCGTTCCAGATCACCTGCGAGACCCAGGACGAGATCGACTACTACTGGGACCGGCTGTCCGAGGGCGGGAAGGAAGGACCGTGCGGCTGGCTCAAGGACAGGTACGGCCTGTCCTGGCAGGTCGTACCGACCGGAATGGAGGAGCTGTTCGCCGATCCGGACCCGCAGCGGGCCGGCGTCCATCCACATCTCCCAGCGGCCGGACCGCGACCGGCGCTCGTCGAGGAAGCGGTAGGGGCGGCGGCCGCCGAACTCGGTGTGGCGCAAGTGGGAGACGCCGCCGAGCACGGACGCGATCCGTCGGCGTGGCCACTCCAGCGCGTCCTCGATCTGCGGGACGGTGCGGGGCCGATCGGGGGCGTCGGCCAGCGCATCCAGCAGCTCGCGCATGAGGTTGCTGCAGCGATCATGGAAGCGGGCGATCTCCCCGGCATCGTCCATGGCGTTCTGCGGCGCGTGCTGGACACGGCCGGATGGGCTTCCGGTGCGCGACATGAGGCCCACGCTACCCCCCGAGTTAGCTGACGACCTGGTGGCACTCGATCGCGGCGTCACGCCTGGCGGCAAGGTGCTGTTCGTCGACATCCAGGCGAGCTCCGGCCCTCACGTTCGCGATCTGGGGCCGGTGGAACAAGGGGGCGCTGTAGGTCGCTTCACTCGGGGCGGCGTGGGTGTGGACCTCGTAGTGCGTCGGGGTGAGGTCGCGGTCGACGAGGAACCTGTCGTCCTCGGGATAGAAGACCGCGACCTCGTAGTCCGGGCCAGCGAATGCCTTGACCGCGTCGAGCGAGTCCCAGAGCGTGAACATCACGAACTCGGTAGGGTCGCCCGTCTCCCGGCGGAGCATCCATACCCCCCTGTTGCCGGGTGTCTTCACATAGCCGGCGACGCCGGTCTCCTGCATGTAGTCGGCGTAGGCGTCGCCGTCCTGGCGGGCCACAGCGCCTCTCCAGATGCGCGCAATCATGGTGACTCTTGTGGGTTGTCCTGGATTGGTGGTGTATAGGACCACCTGGGCAGGACAGTCGCCGACACCGAAGGGCCGCGGCCCGATATCGTCGGTCCCGATGAGTTTCAGGACTGGCGCCGCGGCGGACGAGATGTCCCAAGCGGAATCCTTGCCGCAGCTCGAGGCCTGCAGCACGTACGAGGTCGAGAGCATCTCGCTGGTCGCCACCAAGACGTGAGCGGGGTTCGGGGAGCGGCGACGTTCCGCACCTCCGCGGATGCATACGACCGCCACGTCGGCCGATACGGCTCCGAGCTGGCGGCGGCGCTGATCTCGGCGTCGGGCGTGCAGCCGGGCCAGCGGGCGCTCGACGTGGGATGCGGACCGGGGGCGCTGACCGCGGCGCTCGCCGAGCTGCTCGGGCGCGAGCGCGTCGCGGCCGTCGATCCCTCCGAGCCGTTCGCCGAGGCCTGCGCAGCCCGGCTGCCCGGCGTGCGGGTCGAGGTCGCCGCGGCGGAGGCCTTGCCGTTCGGCGACGGCTCATTCGATGCCTCCCTGTCCCAGCTCGTGGTGAACTTCATGAGCGACGCCGGGGCCGGGGTGCGCGAGATGCGGCGTGTGACCCGGCCGGGCGGGACCGTGGCCACGGCGGCGTGGGACTACGCGGGGCAGATGACGCTCCTGCGCCGCTTCTGGGATGCCGCGAGGGCCCTCGATCCCACTGCCGCCAGCCTCGACGAGGGTCGCTGCATGCGCTACTGCCGGCCGGACGAGCTGCGCGTGCTGTGGCGCGACGCGGGGCTGCGAGCGGTGACCACCTCGACGCTCACAGTCGAAGCCGGCTACGACGATTTCGACGATCTGTGGCGGCCGCTCGAGGCCGGCGTCGGGCCCTCCGGGGCGTATGCGGCCACGCTGCCGCCCGAGCGGCGGGTGCGGCTGCGCGACGAGCTTCGCCGTCGGCTCGACGTCGCCAACAACCCGTTCCGGCTCACGGCCCGCGCCTGGTGCGTGGTCGGACGCGTGCCCTAACTCAGCCGGGCAGGACGTTCTGGCTTGTGCGGAACAGGTTGTCCGGGTCGTAGCGCCTCTTCAGCGCCTGGAGGCGCGCGTAGCCGTCGCGCCCGAACGACGCGACGACCCGGTCCCGGCCCTCGTCGCCGATGAAGTTGACGTACACGCGGCCCGTGGTGAACGGCTTGATCGCCGCGCCGAGCTCGCGCGTCCAGGCGATGTTGGCGTCGTCGTCGGCGCGCTCCTCCCAGAGCGAAGTGATGTGGATGTTGAACGGCGCCTGACGCTCTCCGATCGCCATCGTGCCGTCCGGCACCCGCGCCGCCGCTCCGCCTCCGGGGAGCAGGAGGATCTCGGTCCGAGGCGAGGGCTTCGACAGGTGGTGGCGGCGCAGGATCTCGATCGACTCGTCGGGAAGCCCCATGAGGAAGTCGCCGGTCCAGTAGTTGCGCAGCCCGGCCGGATAGTCGGAATCGAAGACCCGCTGAAGCGCCACGTACGGCATCGGCTCGACCATGTCGAGCGCCGGAGGGCCGAACTCGCGCAGTGGACGCAGCGCCTCCTCACCCTCGTCGACCGGACCCACGTAGCACACGATCACGCCGACCACGGGCTGCCCGCGGACCGGCTCGGGCACGAAGTCCTCGGTCGGGGCTGTGAGCAGGCCGATGCCGGAGCCGACCTCGTCGGCGGCGTCCGCCATCACGTCGCGGAAATTCCGCAGCACATCGGCGACCATCTCGGCCGGGTAGATCAGCATCCCGCCCAGGAGGGTCGGGCCGATCGGGTGAAGGCGTAGCTCGAAGCTGGTCACCACTCCGAAGTTGCCGCCACCGCCGCGCGTCGCCCAGAAGAGGTCGGGGTTCTCGCTCTCCGAGGCGGTCAGCATCCGGCCGTCGGCCGTCACCGTCTCGACCGACAGGAGGTTGTCGACCGCGTAGCCGCACTTGCGCTCGATCCACCCGGACCCGCCACCGAGGGCCAGACCGCCGAGACCGGTGGTGGACACCCGGCCGCCGGTCACTGCGAGCCCGTGCTCCTGGGTGGCGGCGTCCAGCTCGCCCCAGGTGAGCCCGGCCTCGGCGCGACAGGTGCGCGTCTCGGGATCGACCTCGACCCCCTTCATCGGCCGCAAGTCGATCGTGACACCGTCGTCGCAGACCGCGTTGCCCGTGACGTTGTGCCCTCCGCCGTATACCGATACGGGCAGGCCACGGTCGCGGGCGAAGTTGACCGCCGCCGCGACGTCGTGCGCGTCGGTGCAGCGCGCGATCAGCGCCGGGTGACGGTCGATCATCCCGTTGAAGACCCTGCGCAGCTCGTCGTAGCGCGGATGCCCGCGGTCCACGACCTCCCCTTCGAACCCGGCCGCCGCGAGCTCTCTCGCAGCGGGAATCTCGGGGCGCGTCGCCTGCCGTGTCGCCATATCGTCGCTCCGTCTCGGTTGTGGGCTTCGGGCGACCCACGCTACGAAGATCGACGGCCCGCGGCATCGCTCGGAATCACCAACTCCGCGGCCCCAGCCGCGTGGTCATTTCTGACCACGCGCGGGTCAGACGAGGTCGTGAGCGAAGGCGAACGCGCTCGCAGCCGTTCGCGACGACACGCCGAGCTTGGCGAAGATGTTCTGTAGGTGGCGGGCGACGTGTGCTCGCTGATGACGAGCTCCGCGGAGATCTCGCGGTTGCTCTTCCCGGCCGCGACCAGGCGCAGCACCTGCATCTCGCGTGGAGTCAGGCCGTGCGCGTCGCCGGGCGCAGCGCTCCGGGCGAGCGAGTCGACGCGCGCGAGGTCCGGCGCCGCTCCCAACCGGTCGAAGGCACCACGGGCCGCGGCCAGCTCCTGCGCGGCCGCCTCCTCGTCCCCCAGGGCGCGGCAGGCCAAGCCCAGAAGCACAGCGACGCACGCGGCCTCGTAAGGGGCCTCGAGCTCCCGCCATGCCCCTCCCGGCGTGACGCAGCGAGACCAACGCCGCCCGGGCATCGCCCTCGGCCAGGTCGACCGCTCCCCGGGCGTGCGCCGCCGTGGCAGCCATCATCCCGCCCTCCCAGGGCTCGGCGAGCTCCTCCAGCTCCCGAGCCCCGCTGCGCGCGGCCTGCCCATCGCCCACGGCCAGCATGATCTCGACGTAGGCCGGCAGCAGGCCCGCGCGCTTTGCCGGCGCGGAGGTCTCGCCCAGCAGGCGGCGGATCGCGGCCGCCGCCGCGTCGCCGTCGCCCTGGGCCAGCCGCAGCAGCGCCAGCCCGGGC
>JBOGXT010000386.1:0-5694 GCA_050694635.1 Thermoleophilaceae bacterium | reverse complement strand
GTCCACGGCAGCTGTCATCTACGCCCTGCGCGGCCTGCACGTTTCGACGGAGACCGAGGAGCGCGTGCGCGCCGCGGCCGACGAGCTGGGGTACGAGGCCGATCCGATCGCCCGGGCCCTGCGCGGCGGCACGACGGCGGTGATTGGGCTGCTGGTGGGCAGCCTGGCCGACTTCTGGAACCAGGAGCTGGTGCGCGCCGTGCAGCGCGAGCTGCACGACGCCGACCGCAGCACGCTGGTCGCCGACGCCGACGGCGAGCCGGAGCGCGAGCTGGAGCTGGCCGGGCGCCTCGTGGACCACCGCGTCGACGGCCTGATCGTGCTGCCGATCGGCCCCCCCAGCGGAGGATGGGAGTCGATCGCGCAGGAGGTGCCCGTCGTGACGATCGGGGATGCCCTGCCGGGGGTCACCGCCGTGGGCGAGGTCGTCTTCGACAACGACCGCGGGGTGGAGGACACCCTGCGGCACCTCAGCGCACTCGGCCACCGGCGCGTGACGGTGCTGTCGTGGGCGGTGGAGACCTCACCCGGGCGTCCCGCCGAGCGTGCCGTGGCGGAGGTGGCCGCCGCGCTGGGACTGGACTGCAGCATCGTGCCCTGCGCCTACTCGCTCAACGGCTCGCGGCCGCTCGCTCTCGAGCTGCTGTCGGCCCCGGACCGCCCGACCGCCATGTTCTGCCTCTCGGACTCGATCGCCTACGGGGTATGCGTGGCCTGCGCGGAGCTCGGCCTCTCGATTCCCGCCGACGTGGCGGTCGCCGGCTTCGGCGAGCACCCGATCTCGCGTCTGCTCGCCCCGCCGCTCACGTCCACGACCTGGGACGTCGAGCGCGTCGCGGAGGCGGCGACGGGCTTCCTGCTGGACGCGCTCGAGGACGAGCCGCCCGACGAGCCACGACGGGAGCTCTTCCCACCGGTCCTGGTGCCGCGGGCTTCGACGGGACAGGCGCCGGCCTGAGCGAAGAGGGGCGGGCGACTCCCACGCCCGCCCCCTTCGCGACCGCTCAGAGGAGCCCGTTGGCCTCCAGGAAGCTGCGGGCGACCTCGGCCTCGTCCTGCTTGTCGATCGCCACGGCCTTGTTCATGGTGATCATCGCCTCGTTGGTGAGGAGAGCGCTGACCTCGTCGATCACGCCGAAGAACTCCTGCCCGCCGAGCTCCTCGAACTTGTCCTTGTTCATGACCATCGCGACGTGCTGGTAGCCGAAGATTCCCTTCGGATCCTCGAGTACCGTGTACTTGCCGCTCGCCAGCTGGGCGTCGGTGGAGAACACGTTGGCGCTGTCCACGTCGCCGTTGTCGAGCGCCTGGTACTGGATCCCCAAGGCCAGCTGCTTGAACTGGGCGTTGTTCAGGCCGTACTCGCTGCGCATGCCCTTCAGCCCCTGGAAGCGGTTGCGAAACTCCGGCCGCGCCCCGACCGTGAAGCTGTCGAGCTTCTTCAGGTCCGCCACGCTCTTGAGCCCGTTCTCGTCCGCGAAATCCTTGGTCGTCGCGATCGCGTCGACGTCGAAGAACGGGGTCTGCTCGCTGATCACCTGGCCTCGTCCCTCGTAGAACTCCTTGGCGAGGTCGTAGGTCTCCTGGTCGCTCTTGGGGATGATGTCCTTGCGGGCGACCACCGCCACGGACACGCCGAGGTACTCGGGGTACCCGTCGATCTCGTCGCTCGTCAGCGCCTTGTCGATGATCTCGGTCGCCCCGATGTTCTTCTTCAGGTTGACCGTGTAGCCCTTGGCCTCGAGCGCCTGCTTGTAGAGCTCGCCGAGCACGAACTCCTCGGTGAAGTCCTTCGTCCCCAGGGTTACCGCTGGCTTGCCCTCGCCCGGCATGTCGGCTGACTGGCTCGCCTCCCCGCCGCCGCCTCCGCCGCCGGAGTCGTCATCGTCGTCGTCCCCGCAGGCGGCCAGTGCCAGCGCAGCGACCAGTGCCAGCAGCGCCAGCAGCAGGCGGAAAGTGGCTCGACTCATTGCATCCTCCTCATTGGGTGATTGCCGGTGTGATGGCGGGCTCCAGCAGCATCTCCTCGCCGCGCTTTCGCAAGCCGCGCGGCGTGACCAGGTGCTGGAGCAGCGCAAAGCCCCCCTCGGTGGCGAAAGCGAGGACCGCGATCGCGATCGAACCGGCCACCACGCCCTCCGGCCCGTACGTCGGCTGGTTCACGATGATGTCGCCCAGGCCGCCACCACCGGCCAGCGCGGCAAGGGTGGCCGTGGCGACGACGTAGACCGCCGCGGTGCGGATGCCGGCGAACACGAGCGGCAGCGCGAGCGGCAGCTCCACCCCCACCAGCACCTGCCGCGGGCGCATCCCCATCGCCCGGGCGGCCTGAACCGCGTCCTTGTCGACCTGGTCCACGGCGACATAGGCGTTGGTCAGCATCACGGGGGCGGCCAGGATCACGAGCGCCACCATCACGTTGAGGAACCCGACGCCGAGCACGCCCAGGCCGATCGAGATCACCGCGAGGCTCGGCAGCGCACGCCCGACGTTCGACACGTTGATGGCGAGGAACGAGCCACGATGGATGTGACCGAGCCACACGCCGAGCGGGATCGACACCAGCATCGCGACGCCTATCGATGCGCCCGAGAGCAGCAGGTGCTCGACGGTCTTGTCCCAGATCAACCCGAGGTTGTCGCCCAGGAACTCGATCGCGTCGACGAAGGTCTGCACGTCAGGCTCTCCTCGCGCGCATCCAGGGCGCGAGCCCGCGCTGCAGGAGCACCAGAAGCCCGTCGACCACGAGCGCGAGCAGGACCGCCAGCAGGCCCGCGGCCACGAACTGGGTCTTGAAGCCGCTCTGGATCGCGTTGAAGATCGGCTGCCCCAGCCCGCCCACGCCGATGTACGCCGCCACGGTCGCCAGGCTGATGATGGTCACCGTCGCGATCCGGATGCCGGCCATGATGGCCGGCAGGGCCAGTGGCAGCTCGACGCGCCAGAGCAGCTGCCAGGGCGTGAGGCCCATCGCCCGGGCGGCTTCGCGCGCGTCCTCGGGCACCTCGCGCAACCCGGTGATGATGTTGCGGAACAGGATCAGGAGCGTGTACGAGACCAGCGCGATCTCGGCGCTGGTCACGGTCAGCCCGGTGATCGGGACCATGAGCTGGAAGAACGCCAGGCTCGGGATCGTGTAGAGGAACGCCGCGAAGATGGCGAACGGCGTCTCGAGCCAGCCGTGGGCATACGCGGTGAGCGCGGCCGCGAACGCGATCGCGAACCCGATCCCGACCGCGATGGCCGTCAGCTCGATGTGCTCGACCAGTCGCGGCGCGAAAACCCGGTCGAAGTTGTCGACGAACCAGTCGAAGCAGAACTGACCGTTCTCGCGCACGCACTCGCTGCCCCGCTCGAACTCGGGGATCACGGGGCCCTGCTGGGCGAGCGCGGCGATCAAGCCTTGACCGCGCGTTCCTCGGGGCCGATGAGGCCGGTGATCGTCTCGAACGCCACCGTCCCCTTGGGGCGACCCTCGCCGTCGAGCACCGTCACGCGCTCCACGCCTTCGGTCAGCATCAGGGACAGCACGTCGCGCAGGAAGGTGTCGTCGCGGGCCGCCGGTCCGGTCGGCTCGCCCGCGGGCAGTGGCTCGAGCTCCAGGTGGTCGAGCCGCCAGACGTTGAGGCGCTTCAGCCCGCGGTCGGCCCCGACGAAGTCGGCGACGAACTCGTCGGCGGGCGCGGCCAGGATGCGGTCCGGCGTGTCGTACTGGACCAGCTCGCCCTCGCGCAGGATCGCGATCCGGTTGCCCATCTTGATCGCCTCGTCGATGTCATGGGTGACGAAGACGACCGTCTTGGGCACCTCGGCGTGCAGGCGGAGGAAGTCGTCCTGCAGGTGGTCGCGCGTGATCGGGTCGAGCGCGCCGAACGGCTCGTCCATCAGCATCAACGGCTGGTCGGCGGCGATCGCGCGCGCCACGCCGATCCGCTGCTGCTGGCCACCGGAGAACTCGCCCGGGTAGCGCTTCAGGTCCTCGTCCGGATCGAGGCCCACGAGCTCGAGCAGCTCCCGGGCGCGGGCGCGGATCCGCTCCTTGGGCCAGCCGGCGAGGCGGGGCACGGTGCCGACGTTCGCCTCGACGGTCATGTGCGGGAACAGCCCGATCTGCTGGAAGACGTAGCCGATCCCCCGCCGCAGCTCTGTCTCGTTGAGGTCGCCGATGCTGCGGCCGTCGATCGTGACGTCGCCGGAGGAGAGCGGGATCAGGCGGTTGACGAGCTTCATCGCGGTCGTCTTTCCGCTGCCGGACGGGCCGATCAGAACGCAGATCTCACCGGCGGGGATCTCGAGCGTCAGGTCGGAGATCGCCGCGGAGCGCCGACCGGGGTAGACCTTTGTGACCTCCTGAAAGGCCAGCACCGCAGCGCCGTCCCCGGACTCCCCCCTCGCGTTCGCCGGTCGTGCTTCCCCGGTCGGCCGCTCGAGACCCTCGGAGGCGCCGATGCCGCTCGAGTCGGTCATCCGGAGCCATGATATATCAGGCTTCCCGGACCCCGCTAGAGACCAATCACGCCTTAATGAGGACGGTCTGCAGCTCGGTCAGGGTATCCATCGGGTAGCGGCCCCCGACCCGGCCGATCCCGCTCTCCGAGCGCGCGCGGCCGCCCCAGGGCAGGTGGGCCTCCCAGTAGTTGGTGGTCTCGTTCACGTTGACGAGGCCCATGTGGACCGAGTCCGCATAGCGCAGGCCGGCCCCCAGGTCGGCCGTGAAGATCGCGGCCATCAGGCCGAACGACTGCGCGTTCGTCCGCTCGATCGCCTCCTCCAGCGAGCCGATGCCCATGACGGGGGCGATCGGACCGAACGTCTCTTGGGTCACGGCGATCGAGTCCGGCGGCACGCCGTCCAGCACGGTCGGCTGCCAGTAGAGGTCGGTCGGGAAGCCGCTCGCCCTGCTCCCGCCCGCGACGACCGTCGCGCCGCGCTCCACGGCGTCGGACACGTGCTCGTCCATCTTCGCCGCGCCCGGCTCGTTGTTCACCGGACCCATCGTGGTGGAGGCGTCGAGCGGGTCGCCGAGTCGCACCTCGCGCTCGACCTCGCCGGCGAGGAGCGCCACGAACTCCTCGCGCACCGCGTGGTGAACGAGCAGCCGTTCCGCCGCGGAGCAGCTCTGGCCGGCGCCCAAAAAGCAGCCGACGCGCGCCGCCTCGGCCGCCGCCGCCAGATCGGCGTCGTCCATCACCACGAAGGGCCCGTTGCCGCCCATCTCGAGCAGCTGCGCCTTGCCGGCCGCCCGGCGCGAGACCGTCAGGCCGGTCGCCGTCGAGCCGGTGAACGCGACCGCGCGGGTGCCGGGGCTCACGGCCAGCTCGTCGCCGACCTCGGGGCCGGGCCCCAGAACCATGTTGAAGACGCCCGGCGGCAGGTCGGCCTCGGCGACGCATTCGGCGAGGGCGGCGGAGCAGACCGCCGTCGAGGGAGCGGGCGTCCACACCACGCAGTTGCCGCAGGCCAGCGCCGGGGCGAGCACCTCGGCGGGCATCGTGTAGGGCCAGTTCCAGGGCGTGATCAGGCCGAGCACGCCGAGCGGGCGCCGCAGCAGCAGCACGCGCCGGCCGGGGGCCGCGCTCTCGGGGATCCTGCCCTCGAGCCGCTTGCCGTCCTCGGCCGCCATCCGCCAGAACTCGATCAGCTCGCCGACCTCGACCTCGGCCTCCGCCTTGAGCGGCTTGCCCTGGTCGAGCG
>JBOGXT010000385.1:0-11376 GCA_050694635.1 Thermoleophilaceae bacterium | reverse complement strand
CCATGAAGGCCGTCATCCTTGCCGGCGGCTTGGGCACCCGGCTCAGCGAGGAGACCGAGGTTCGTCCCAAGCCGATGATCGAGATCGGCGGCATGCCGATCCTCTGGCACATCATGAAGATCTACTCGGAGCACGATGTGCGCGACTTCGTGATCTGCCTGGGCTACAAGGGCTACATGATCAAGGAGTACTTCGCCAACTATCACCTGCACGCGTGCGACGTCACGTTCGACCTGACTCAGAACAAGATGGAGGTGCATCGCAGCGCGGTGGACCCTTGGCGGGTGACGCTGGTGGACACCGGCGAGCAGACGATGACGGGGGGCAGGCTGAAGCGGGCGCTTTCCTACGTGGAGGGAGAGGAAGCCTTCTGCTTCACCTACGGCGACGGCCTCGCGAACGCGGACGTCACGGCGCTGCTCTCCTTCCATCGCAAGCACGGGACGCTCGCGACCATCACCGCCGTGCAGCCGCCCGGGAGGTTCGGCGCGCTCGAGGTGTCGGGCGAACAGGTGCGGGGGTTCCGCGAGAAGCCGCGCGGTGATGGAGGCTGGATCAACGGGGGCTTCTTCGTGCTCTCTCCGGAGGTCGGCCGCTACCTCGACGGGGACGACACGGTCTGGGAGGACGAGCCGCTGGCCGGGCTTGCCCGCGACGGCGAGCTGGCCTGCTTCGAGCACGACGGTTTCTGGCAGCCGATGGACACGCTCCGCGACAAGCGTCATCTGCAGGAGCTCTGGGATGCCGGGGAGGCCCCGTGGAAGGTGTGGGGGTAGAGCCAGAATTCTGGCGCGGCCGGAGAGTTCTGCTCACCGGCCACACCGGCTTCAAGGGGAGCTGGCTCGCCCTGTGGCTCGAGAGCCTCGGCGCCGAGGTAGTCGGCCTCTCGAAGGGCCTGCCCACGACCCCGTCCCTGTTCGAGCTGGCGCGGGTGAGCGACGGCGTACCCTCGTTGAAGGCCGACATCCGCGACCCGCAAGCGGTGGAGCGGGCGCTCGCGGACTCGACCCCCGAGGTCGTGATCCACATGGCCGCCCAGTCGCTCGTGGGACGCGCGTTCGAGCAGCCGGTGGAGACCTACGCCACGAATGTGATGGGCACAGTCCACGTGCTCGATGCGGCGCGGCGATCGGAGCGGGTGCGCGTGATCGTCAACGTGACGACCGACAAGTGCTATGAGAACCGCGAATGGGTCTGGGGCTACCGGGAGCATGAGCCGATGGGCGGGTACGACCCTTACAGCAGCAGCAAGGGCTGCGCCGAGCTCGTAACGGCCGCGTTCCGCAGTTCGTACGCTCAGGGCGAGGAAGCCCCCGCCATCGCCTCGGCCCGGGCCGGCAATGTGATCGGCGGAGGCGACTGGGCCCGGGATCGCCTTGTTCCCGATCTGATGAAAGCTGTGGTCGAGGGCCGCGCCGCGGTGATCCGTAACCCCGATGCGATCCGCCCGTGGCAGCACGTGCTGAATCCGCTGAGCGGATATCTGACGCTGGCGCAGGCCCTGTGGGGCTCCCACGAGCACGCCGAAGCGTGGAACTTCGGGCCCGAGGACGCGGACGTCCGCCCGGTTCGCTGGATGATCGATCGCCTCAGCGAGGCGTGGGGCGAGCCGATCGCTTGGCGGCGCGACGAAAGGGAGACCCCGCACGAGGCGCAGTACCTGAAGCTGGACTCTTCGAAGGCGCGGGTGCGGCTCGGGTGGGCTCCGACCTGGGCCTTGAGCGACGCCCTGACGAGCATCGCGGCCTGGTACAAGACCCTGCGCTCGGGCGGAGACCTGCGGCGCCACGCTCTCGACCAGATCGCCGCGTTCCAGGCCGGCGATCCGCCGCCCGAGGCGGGCTCATGAGGAAGACGACGTGCCGCTTCTGCGGCACTCCCCTCACGCACGTCTTCGCGGATCTCGGCATGTCGCCGCTGGCGAACTCCTATCTCAGCGAGGAGGAGCTCGGCCAGATGGAGCCGTTCTACCCGCTGAGGGCGCTCGTCTGCCACGAGTGCTTCCTCGTGCAGCTCGAGGACTACGAGACGCCCGACGTCATCTTCTCCGACTACGCCTACTTCTCGTCCTACTCGACCACATGGCTCGAGCACTCGAAGCGCTACGCCGAGATGGCGATCGAGCGCTTCAGGCTCGATCAGGGTTCGCAGGTGGTCGAGCTCGCCAGCAACGACGGCTACCTGCTCCAGTACTTCGCGGAGCGCGGCATCCCGGTGCTCGGCATCGAGCCCGCCGCCAACGTGGCGCAGGTGGCGCGGGAGAAGGGCATCCGCACGATGGTGAAGTTCTTCGGGCGCGCGACCGCGCGCGAGGTGGCGGCGATGATGAAGGCCGACCTTGTCATCGGCAACAACGTGCTCGCCCACGTGCCCGACCTGAACGACTTCGTGGGCGGGATGAAGCTCGTGCTCGGCCCGCGCGGGGTGATCACCATGGAGTTCCCGCACCTGCTGCACCTGATCGGCCGCAACGAGTGGGACACGATCTACCACGAGCACTTCTCCTACTTCTCGTTCCTCACCGTCAGCAAGGTCTTCGCGCGCCACGGCATGACGCTCTTCGACGTCGAGGAGCTGCCGACTCACGGCGGCTCGCTGCGCATCTACGGAAGGCACACCGAGGACGACTCCAAGCCCGTGACCGAGCGAGCACTCGAGCTGGCGCAACGCGAGCGGGATGGGGGCTTCGACCGGCTCGAGACGTACCTCGGCTTCTCCGAGAAGGTGAAGTTGGCGAAGTGGGAGCTGCTCGAGTTCCTGATCGACCGGCGGCGAGAGCACAGCCGGATCGTTGCCTACGGAGCCCCGGCCAAGGGCAACACGCTCCTCAACTACTGCGGCGTCGGGACGGACTTCATCGAGTACACCTGCGACCTGAACCCGCACAAGCAGGGCCACTACCTGCCGGGGACGCGCATCCCCATCCGAGCACCCGACGCCATCCGCGACACGAAGCCGGATCTGGTCTTCATCCTCCCCTGGAACCTCAGGGAGGAGATCATGGACCAGCTCTCCTTCATCCGCGAGTGGGAGGGCCGGTTCATGGTCCGCACGCCGGAGCTGCGCGTCTACGAATGACCGTTGGCCGCGACCGCGACCTCCCGCGCCCGCGGGTTGCGGGTACAGCGCTGAAGTTCGCCGCGGCTACCTCTCCAAGGTTCCCCAGCGGCGTCGCGCCCGGGTCAGCGCGCTCGAGAGCCACCGCATGCCAGGCCTGGTGGACAGGCGCACGATTGTAGGTCCGAGAAGTGCGTAGGCGAGGTGTCGCCAGGAGAAGATCGTCCACGCGCAGGCGGCCGCCAGCGGCAGCCGCTTTGCGAGCGGCAGCGAGCGGTAGATCGGCTTGCCCCAGGCGGTGTCGCGAAACACGTTCCAGGCGATCACCAGCTGTGGAATGCGGGCCTGCACGGTCGGTCTTCCGAGCGTGCGCAGGAGCGTGTGCCAGTCGACGCTCGTCCCGCCGCGCCTGCGATGGATGGCGGCCTCGTCCACGGCACGCAGCTTGCCGGCGTACACGAGGGTGGCGGCGAAGATGCCGTCGTTTCCGAGCACGTTGCGCATAGGCGCCGCCGCTCTGAGCGCCGTGTTCCGCGACACCCCGTAGAACGTGTGGTTCGGATCCAACGCGTAGAACGCGCGCAAGCGCCGGGTGGGTGAGTCGTCGAGCACCTGCGGCGGCGAGGCCATCTCGCCGTCGTACTCGCCGTTGGCGCTGTAGTAGTGCGTGCCTCCGACGACGACAGCCACGTCGGGTTCGGCCTTGAGCACGCGTAGGCAGGCGGCGACGTAGCCGGGGTCGATCCAGTCGTCGTCGCCGAGGACCATCACGTACTCCCGATGCAGCCTCTCGAAGACGTAGTTGAAGTTCTCGGTGGGGCCGCGATTCGTCGCGTGCCGCACGTAGCGGATGCGTGGGTCGCGCGCGGCGAACTCGCGGCAGAGCTCCTCGGTTCCGTCGTTGGAGGCGTTGTCCGAGATCGTGAGCTCGAGCTCACGGTGGGTCTGCGCGAGCACGGACTCGATGGCGCGCGCGAGCTGGTCGCGGCGGTTGTACGTGGGCAAGCCGATGCTCACGACCAGGTCGCGCTGGCCCTTCGGCGACTCCATGGCCCGATCGTATAGCAGGTCGTTTGACTAGTCTGGCGGCGGTCATGAGCGATCTTCCCCGTCCCTCCGCGGCGGATTTCGAGCCCATCCTGCGTGTCGCAACCCCTGCAGGGGAGCGCGAGGTCGACATCTATTCCAAGGACGGTTTCGACGTCCTCTCCCAGCTCTGGACGCGCAGCAACTGGCACAACAAGCTGTCGTACGAGGTCACCTGGCTGGGCATCCCGATCATCCAGCTGCCCGAGGACATGGTCGTCATGCAGGAGCTGATCTGGAAGGTGCGGCCGGACGTCATCGTCGAGTCCGGGGTCGCCCACGGCGGGGCCCTGGTGCTCTACGCCTCGATCATGGAGCTTCTCGGCAGGGGCCGGGTGATCGGCGTGGACGTCGAGATCCGCAAGTACAACCGGCTGGCGATCGAGGCCCATCCGCTCAGCCATCGCATCCAGCTGATCGAGGGCGATTCGCTCGCCGACGAGACCGTCGCCGCGGTCCGCTCTCGAATCCGCCCGGGGGAGCGGGTGATGGTGGCGCTCGACTCGAATCACACCCGCGAGCACGTGCGTGGCGAGCTGCAGCGCTACGCGCCGCTCGTCACGCCCAACAGCTACCTCGTGGTGTTCGACGCGGTCATGGCGCTGGTGGCCGACGCGCCCTCGGCGGGCGATGGTTGGGACCACGACAACCCGTTGGAGGCCGTGCGCGAGTTCGTCGATGAGCGCGACGACTTCGAGGTCGACCGCTCCTACGAGCGCCTGGCCGTGACGTACTGCCAGGGCGGCTTCCTGCGCCGCACCGAAGCCGACTGATTAGCCTGATGCCGTGCTGCTTCGGGAAACGCCGGTAGTCGGCGCCTTCGCGGTCGAGCCCCAGCGCATCGAGGACGAGCGCGGCTTCTTCGCCCGCACCTTCTCGGTAGAGGAGTTCGCGAAGCGCGGGCTCGACACACGGGTGGACCAGTGCAGCACGTCCTTCAACGCGAGGGCCGGCACTTTGCGGGGAATGCACTACCAGCTGGCGCCACATGCGGAATCGAAGCTCGTTCGCTGCACGCGGGGCGCCATCTACGACGTGGCGGTCGACCTGCGCACCGACTCGTCGAGCTACCTGAGCTGGTTCGGGCTGGAGCTCAGCGCCGAGAACGGGGTCGCGCTGTTCGTGCCCGAGGGATGCGCGCACGGATTCCAGACGCTGGCTGACGCCAGCGAGGTCCACTACCAGATCTCCACACCCTTCACTCCGAAGGCGGCACGTGGCGTGCGGTGGGACGATCCCGCCTTCGGGATCGAGTGGCCGGCGGCCCCGCCCGAGGGACGCACGATGACTCCGCGCGACGCCGAGTATCCCGACTTCATGCCGTGAGCCGGGTGCTGCTCACCGGGGCGACCGGCTTCGTCGGGCGTCACACGATCCCGTCCCTGCTGGCGGCGGGCCATGAGGTGCACGCCGTCACGACGAGGGAGGTGCCGGGCAGCGGCGATGGGGTCACCTGGCACCGGGCGGATCTGCTGAGGAGCGCCGATGTGGCCGCCGAGGTCGCGCCCGAGGTGCTCCTCCACCTCGCCTGGTACGTGGAGCCGGGGCGCTTTTGGACGGCACCGGAGAATGTCCGGTGGGTGGAGGCATCGTTGGCGCTGCTGCGGGCCTTCGCCGATTCCGGGGGCCGGCACGCGGTGATGGCCGGGACGTCCGCCGAGTACGACTGGGATGCGGCCGGCGAGCGCTGCATCGAGCGGCGCACTCCCCTGCGTCCCGCGACGCTCTACGGCGCGGCGAAGCATGCCCTCCACGTCGTGGCGGAGCAGTACGCCGGGCAGGTAGGCCTTGAGTTGGCCTGGGGCAGGATCTTCTTCCTGTACGGGCCGGGGGAGCCGGACGGCCGCCTGGTGCCGTCGGTCGGCCGCGCTCTGATCTCCGGCACACCGGTGCCGACCACCAGCGGCGAGCAGATCCGCGACTTCATGCACGTTCAGGACGTCGCCGACGCCTTCGCGGCGCTCGCCGAAAGCGACGCGACGGGGCCGGTCAACGTGGCGTCCGGCGAGCCCGTGACCGTACGCCGGGTGGTGGACACGCTCGCCGAGCTGGCGGGCCGGCCGGACCTTCCCCGGCCGGGCGAGCTGCCCGACCGGGAAGGGGACCCTCCGAGCCTCGTGGCCGACGTCTCGCGACTGCGAGACGAGGTCGGGTTCGCGCCGCGGATCGGTCTGCGCGAGGGACTCGACGGGACGCTCGAGTGGCTGCGGGCGTCGGAGCGAGTGGCGTGACTGGACCGCGGCCGAGCGACACGAGCGAAGCCCCTCATCTGCTCGACACCCCGGACGCCGGGCCCGCGGCGATCCGGGGCGGCGCGATCCGCGTCGCGGGCTACGGCGCCGGCATCGTCATCACCGCGATGTCGGCCGCGCTGCTGTTCCGGCATCTCGAGGTGGAGGACGGCGGCCGCTACGTGACCGTCCTTGCGCTCGTCTCGATCGTGGCGGGCCTCACGGACGCGGGGCTGACGGGCATCGGCACCCGCGAGCTGGTCGTCCGGCATCCGTCCCAGCGCGAGCCGCTGCTCCGGAACCTGATCGGGATGCGGATCATCCTCGGCGTCGTGGGACTGGCGGGCGCGGTGGCGTTCGCCGCAGTCGCGGGATACAGCTCGGCGATGGTGGTGGGCACGGCCCTGGCGGGCCTCGGTGCGATCGTCCAGACCTTCCAGAACACGCTCGCCGTGCAGTTGATGGTCGACCTGCGCCTGGGCTGGGTCACCATCCTGGAGCTCGTCCGCCAGCTGGTCACGGTGGTGGGGATCGTGGTGCTGGTGCTGGCCGACGCGACGCTGGTCCCGTTCCTCGCCCTGCTCATCCCCGCCTCGCTGGTGGCGGTGGGAATGACCATCTGGCTGGTGCGCGGCGAGGTGCCCATGCGACCGAGCTTCGACTGGGCGGAATGGCGAGTGCTGATCCGGGACGTCCTGCCCTACGCCACGGTCGTCCTCGTCAGCATCATCTACTTCCGGGTGGCCCTGATCGTGCTGTCGCTGGTCTCCAGCACGCGGGAGACCGGGTACTTCGGGGCCTCCTTTCGGGTTACCGAAGTGCTGATCGCGATCCCGCAGCTGGCGGTGGCCAGCGCCTTCCCGATCCTCGTGCGCGCGGCACGCGACGACACCGACCGCCTCGCCTACGGCGTCGGGCGCATGTTCCACGCGATGATCGTCCTCGGCGTTGGACTCGCCCTCGCTCTCGTCCTCGGCGCCTCCTTCGTCATCGACGTGATCGCGGGCCCTCAATTCGGCCCGTCCGCCGGGGTCATGCGGATCCAGGCCGTGACCCTGCTCGTCGTCTTCCTCGTCGTCACCTTCAACTTCGCGCTGCTGAGCCTGCGAGAGCACGCCACGATGCTGGCGATAACGGGCGGTGCGCTCGTGATCAACGCGGTCGGTGCCGGGCTGCTGGGCGCCTCCCATGGCGCCCGCGGGGCGGCGGTGGCGACCATGGTGGCCGACGTGATCGGGCTGCTCGCGAGCGGCTGGGCGCTGTCGCGGCTCGGGCTGCCGGTCGGCCGCTGGCTGACCGTGGTGCCGCGCGTCGCGCTGGCGGCCGCGCCGGCGGCGGCGATGTGGTTCGTACCGATAGCCGCTCTGCCCAAGGCCGCGATCGGGGTGGCCATCTACGCGGTGGGGCTGATCGTCCTGCGAGCTGTTCCCGAGGAGCTCTGGATCGAGGCGCGGCGCCTGCGGCGGTCGACCGCGTGAGCCGGCCGCTACGCGTGGGCCTCAACCTCGTCTTCCTGAACGAGGGAGCGGGCGGCGTGGGCCGGTACGCGAGCGAGCTGGCCCCCGCGCTGCTGAAGGAGGGCGTCAGCGTCACCGGCTTCGTCTCACGCGACCTCCCGAGCAGAGTGGCCGAGGCCCCGTGGGCCTCGGAGGTCGAGTGGGTCCGCTTCCCGGTGGCGGCCGTGGGGTCCCCGGTGCACCTGGTGGCGGAGCTGGCGGCGATTCCGGCGCTGGCCCGCCGTCGCGGGATCGACGTCGTCCACGGACCCGTGAGCCTCGTCCCACCGTTCGCGCCGGGCGTGGCCACGGTCTCGACGCTCCACGACCTGACCTGGTGGCACTACCGGGACGCGATGCCGCGCCACAGCCGCGCCGTCCAGCGCATCCTCACCCCGCTCTGCGTGCGCCGGGCGGACCGGGTGATCACCGGAGCCGAGACCGCCCGCGACGACATCGTGCGGACGCTGGGCCTCGATCCCGCCAAGGTGCGCGTGGTGCCGCACGGCGCCCCCGAGGGCCGGACCGTCGAGCCCACCCCCGAGGCGGAGGTCCGGGCCCGCTTCGAGCTGGGATCCGCCCGGGTGGTGCTGACCGTCGCGCAGGCGCGGCGCTACAAGAACATCAGCCGTCTCGTGGAGGCCCTGGCGGCGCTCGAGGCCGAGGACGTCGCGCTGGTCGTGTGCGGAGCCCCGTCGGAGTACTCAGGCGAGCTCGAGGCCATGGCGGGACGTCTCGGGGTGGGGCGGAGACTGCATATGGCGGGATGGGTCACGGACGCCGATCTCGAGGGGCTCTACAAGGTGGCGCGATGTGTGGCACTGCCCTCCCTCTCCGAGGGCTTCGGCCTCCCGGCGCTCGAGGCGATGGCGCGCGGGGTGCCGGTCGCCTGCTCGAACGCAAGCGCGCTCAAGGAGGTGGCGGGCGATTCCGCCCGCCTGTTCGACCCCCACGACGCGCGGGAGATCTCCGCCGCGATCGCGTCCCTGCTCGACGACCGTGCGAGTGCGGACGAGTTGGTGCGCCGCGGCCGCGAGCGCGCTGCCTCCTTCACCTGGGAGCGCACGGCTCGCGAGACCGTGTCCGTCTACCGCGATGCGCTCGCGGCTCGCGGCATCGGGCGATGATCCGCGTCGGCCTGGGAGCGCTGTTCCTCGACCCGGGGGTCACCGGGGGCAGCGAGACCTATCTGCACGGCCTCGTGCCGTCGATGGTCCGCCTGCGGCCGGACCTGCGCTTCGAGCTTGCCACCACCCGCCGCGGCGGCGAGGCGCTGGCGCGGGAGGATTGGGCCGCCGAGGTCGAGCTGCTCAGCCTGCCGTGCGACGACGACGAGCCGTTCCGGCGCACCTGGTTCGAGCGGGCCGGCCTGCGCCGGCTCGCCCGGCGCCGCGGTTGGAGCCTCTTGCACAGCCTGTCGAACCGAGGCCCCCGCCGGGCAGGCATCCCGCATGTGCTCACCGTCCACGACGTCATCTTCTTCCACGAGCGCACCATGGGAGCGCTCAGCACACATGGGATGCGCTGGGCGGTGCGCACCGCCGCGTCAAAGGCGGATGCCGTGATCGCCGGCAGCAGGGTGGCGGCGGAGGACGTCGCGCGCACACTCGGGCTCGACGCGGGGCGCCTTCACGTCGTCCCGCACGGTGCCGGCCGCCCCGCTACGACGCCGGGGCCGCCTCCGGAAGAGGTGAGACGGCGCTTCGGGCTGGGGCCCGGACCCGTCCTCCTGTGCGTCGGCGCCAAGCGGCCGCACAAGAACCAGGTGCTGCTCGCGAGCGCGCTGCCCGCCCTGCCCGGCGACGTCCAGGTCGTCATGGTCGGACACGACGAGGGCTACGGGGCGGAGATAGCGGCCGCCGCCGTGGCGGGGGACGTGGAGGAACGCGTGCATCTCCTGGACTACGTCTCGGACGAGGAGCTGGAAGGGTTGTGGGGGGTCGCCTCCTGCGCGGTGCTTCCGACCCGTGCGGAGGGATTCGGCCTGCCAGTGCTCGAGGGCCTGCGCCGCGGCGTGCCGGTCGCCTGCTCGGACATCCCGGTGCTACGGGAGATCGGCGGAGACGTGGCGCACTACTTCGATCCCGACGATCCCGCCTCCGCCGCGGCAGCCATCCGGGCGGCTCTCGCGGATCCCGAGACCGCGACGCGAGGGCGGGCGCATGCCGCGCGGTTCACGTGGGATCGGGCCGCCGAGGCGACGCTCGGGGTGTACGGGCGGGTCCTCGCGTGAAGGTTGCGCTCAATCTCTCCTTCCTCGCCCCGGGCGAGATCGGGGGCATGGAGACCTATGCGCGCGAGCTCGCCCATTCGCTCTCGACCCGGGACGACCTTGAGCTCGTGCTGCTCGGCAACCGGCTGCTGGACGACGGCTGGCCGGACGTCGAGCGGGTCGCGCTGCCCGTCGACCCGCGCCGGCGGATTGAGTGGGTGCTCGGCGATCAGCGCCACGTGCCGCGGGCGGCGTCGCGTGTGGGCGCGGACATCGTCCACAGCCTGGCGTCCACCGGCCCGGCGAGCGGTCGATTCGTGCGCGTGACGACGATCCACGATCTCAACTACAAGCTGGTGCCGGAGACCCATTTCGGGCTGCGGGGGCTCGGCATGCGTGTGCTGGTCCCGCTGGCCGCCCGCCGCTCTCACAGGCTGCTCGTCGACGCCGACTCCACCCGCTCGGATCTCACTCGGCACCTGGGCGTGCCGCCGGACAAGGTCGACGTCGTGCCGCTGGCGGTGAGGGTCCCGCCCGACCCTCCGGTCACGCCGGAGCCCGAGCTGAGGGAGCGCTTTGGCCTCGGCGAACGCGCGATCGTGCTCTCCCCCTCGGCGAAGCGGCCGCACAAGAACATCGCGCGGCTGCTCCGCGCGGTAGCCGCGATGGCGCCCGACCGGCGTCCTGCCGTCGTGGTGCCCGGCTACCCGACACCGCACGAGGACGAGCTGAGGGAGCTCGCCACGATGCTCGGCATCGCCCACCTGGTGCGCCTGCTCCCGTGGGTCGCTGCCGCGGACCTGGAGGGCCTCCATCGAGCCTCGGCCTGCGTCATCTTCCCGTCGCTCTACGAGGGCTTCGGCCTGCCCGTGCTGGAGGCGATGGCGCGCGGCGTGCCGGTGGCCTGCTCGAACCGGTCGTCGCTGCCGGAGGTGGCGGGCGACGCCGCTCTCCTCTTCGATCCCGAGGACGTGGACGCCATCCGTTCCGCTACGGAGGAGCTGCTCGCAGACACCGCCCTGGCCGCTCGCCTGCGGACCGCGGGCAGAGAGCGCGCCGCGAGCTTCACCTGGGAACGCACGGCCGACCTCACGGTCCGGTCCTACCGGCGCGCGCTCGACTCGCCGTAGCCGGCGAGCACCCGCCGGAGCGAGCTCTCGAGCGACAGGCGCTCGGCGTTCGCGCCGAACCAGGCCGCCGTTCGCTCCCGCAGTTCGTGGCCCTCAGCGTGCACTCGCTTGATCGCCGCGGCGAGGTCGGCAGGCTCCGCCGACGCGGCCACGAAGCCGTTCTC
>JBOGXT010000384.1:0-1577 GCA_050694635.1 Thermoleophilaceae bacterium | reverse complement strand
ATGGCGAATCTCGAGTCGGTGCTGACGTACGAGGGAACAAGCGAGATCCACACCCTGATCCTGGGCGAGGCGCTGACGGGCCTGCGCGCTATCGCCTAGCGACGATGGGGAGAAACCCGAACGCTCTCGGCGCGACGGGATGAGCATGGAGGGCGGAGCTCGCGCAGACTCGCCGTCCGACACCCTTGTGATCCGGGGGTGCGACGCTCTCCTCGCGCCGGGGCGGCTGCGCACGCGGGTGGACTTGAGGATCGCCGGGGATCGGATCAGCGCGATCGAAGACTCGGGGACGAGGCGGGAGCGCTTTGGCGCCGCTGGGTCCTTCTCGGGTCAGCCCGGGCCGCAGGCGCGGGACATAGACGGTCGAGGTCTGGTGGCGCTGCCCGGCCTCATCAACGCGCACACTCATTCACCCGAGAACTGCCTGCGGGGCTCGGGAACCGGCTTGCCCCTCGAGTCGTGGCTGGCGCGCATGTTCGGGGTCGCTGGGTCGTTCTCGCCCGAGGACCACTACGCCTGCGCCCTGGCCGGCGCGGTCGAGATGCTGGCCACCGGGACGACCGCCGTCCTGGACCATCTCTGGGGCACGCCGCTCACGGTCGAGGGAGCGGAAGCTGTGCTGCGCGCGTACCGTGACGCCGGCATTCGGGCCGCGGTCGCGCCGCTCGTCGCCGACACCGACTTCACGGGTGCGCTCGCCAAGCGCCACGGCATCGATCTCTCCGGGGCCCTGTTCACGGACCTGGCCGGCGCGATCCCTCCCTCCGAGGCCGTGGCGCAGCTCGATGCGCTCGTCGGCAACTGGCACGATCGGGAGGGACGGCGGTTGCAGGTCTTCGCCGGTCCAGGCGGCGTCCAGTGGTGCTCGGACGAGCTGCTCACCGGGCTCGCTGAGACCGCCGAGCGCCACGACACCGCCGTCACCATGCACCTGCTGGAGACCCGGCTGCAGGATCTTGTGGCGCGCGAGCGCTTCGGGGTGAGCGCGGTGCAAGGCCTGGACCGGCTCGGCGTCCTCGGCCCGCGCTGTTCGTTTGCCCATGGAGTCTGGATCGATCGCGCAGATCTAGAGCTGATCGCCGGGCGGGGGGCGGCTATCGTGCACAACCCGGCGGCAAATCTTCGGCTTGGCAGTGGGCGCGCCGCGGTTCCGGAGATGCTGTCCGCGGGCGTCGAGGTCGCGCTCGGCTCCGACGGCACCGCCTCATCGGACAACGCCGTGATCTGGACTCAGCTCAAGCTCGCCTCGCTGGTGCACAACGACTTCGCGGCCGATCGCTGGATCTCCCCCGACCAGGCCGTGACCATGGCCACGGCCGGCGGTGCGGCGGTCCTCGGGCTCGCCGGCTCGCTGGGATGCCTCGAGCCCGGCGCTCTGGCCGACATCACGCTCGTCGACCGCCGCGGTGAAGGTCTGGCGGGGGCGGTCGACCTGGAGGCGGGACTGGCCCTCTCGGAGAGCGGGCGCGGCGTGGTGCACACGATCGTCGCCGGCGATCCGGTGGTCCTCGACGGCCGCTGCGTCAGCGTGGATGCCGACGCGGCACGTTCCGCCGTGGCCGAGCAGGCGGCGCGCC
>JBOGXT010000383.1:0-3154 GCA_050694635.1 Thermoleophilaceae bacterium | reverse complement strand
GTGCTCGGTCAGCTCGGCCGGCTCGACCGCGGCCACGGCCATCAGGGCGCGCAGACCGGGCTTGCGGGTACGTGCGAGGGTGGTCAGGCCCTCGCGCACGATCCGCCGGTTCTCGCCCCGCAGCGGGACGAGGTCGCAGACCGTGGCCAGCGCGGCGAGGTCGAGGTCCTCCTCGGCGGCGCGCGGGTCTCCCCCGGCGGCCCCGTGGAGCGCCTCGGAGAGCTTGAGGACGACGCCGGCGGCGCACAGCTCGGGGCAGCCGTAGGCGCCCAGCGCCGGGTGCACCACCGCGCAGTCCGGCAGGTCGTCGCCCGGCCGGTGGTGGTCCGTCACCACCACGTCGAGCCCCGCCGCTCGTGCGGCCCCCACCTGCTCGACCGCCGTGATGCCGCAGTCGACCGTCACGAGCAGCCCGGTCCCGCGAGCGGCCAGCCGCTCGATCGCCGCGGTCGAGAGGCCGTAGCCCTCGTCGAACCGGCTCGGCAGCTCCCAGGCCGGATCGGCCCCCAGCGCCCGCAGGGTGCCTACGAGCATGGCCGTGGAGCAGACGCCGTCGACGTCGTAGTCCCCGAAGACCGCGACCCGCGATCCGCGGCGCAGGTGGGCGAGGATCAGCTCGCACGCCCGCGGCACGCCCGGGAGGGTCAGCGGATCGTGGCGCTCCTCCGCCGCGAGGAAGCGCCGGGCCTCCTCCACATCCGCGAACCCGCGCCGCGCCAGGACGGCGCCGACCGGCCGCGACACCCCGAGCCCGGCCGCCAGCCGCTCGGCGACGGAGACATCGTACGGCCCGCACACCCACCTCGTCGGCCTCGACTGCATCCGGCCCATCCTGCGAGGCGAAGCGGACGGAACGGGCGCACCCGCCCCTCACCCCCCGGCGGGCCAGTGCTCGACCTCGAGCTCCTCCATCGGGAAGTGCTTCGGATTGCCGGTGGCGAGCCGGGCGCTCACCCCGAGCGCCGCCGCGGCGATCAGGCAATCCGCTTGGGAGAGAGTCGAGCCCCTGGCGGCGGCTTCCCGCCGCCACCGCCCGGCCCGCCGACCCTCGGCCAAGCCGAGCTCCGCAAGACGAAGACCCTCCAACAGTTGGCCAGCGGCCTCCTCCTCGCGAGGTCGTAGCCCTCGCCAGATCTCCTCGACATTGATGCAGCAGAGGAAGGGAATCTCGCCCGACGAGCGCAGGCCGAGCAACCGTCCTGCGGCGCTGTTTCCGCGCAGGACATCGATGAGGACGGTTGTGTCGAGCAGGACCGGCACGACCTCAGCCGACGCGGCGAGCGTCGCTTCGTCGCTGTGATGCGACCCAACCGGCCGGATCGCTGTCCCACTCGTGGCCCCTCGCCTCGAGCGAGCCGACCGCTGACGCGATCTGTTCCCAGCGCCGCTCCTCTTCCAGCGCCTGCCGGAGCGTCGCTGCGATGTACCCGCTGCGACCGCGCACCCCGGCCCGGCGATCGAGCGCTCGGACGAGCTCGTCGTCGAGATTTATGTGCACTCGCATGTGCATAGGTTAACACACTCGACGGCACACACTGCGCGCCTGAACACTTCGTTACCCCATTGGGTACCCAGACGTTCAGCCGCGGCCGTGTGCGGTTCTGGAAGGATGCGCGGATGTCCGCGCGGCCGCTCGTCGTGCCCCCCGGCGAGGGCCATCGGGTCGGCAACGCCTTCTACATCCTCGAGGGCGAGATGACCTTCGTCTTCGGAGACGAGGAGGTGGCGGCGCCTTCCGGCACGTTCGTGCTGGCGCCACCCGGAATCGAGCACGCGTTCCGCAACGAGGGCGCGTCGCCCGTCCGGATGCTCAACATCCACGCCCCCGCGGGCTTCGACCGGCGAATCGGCCTGCGCGACTGATGGCCGGAGTGACCGGGATCGGCGGCTTCTTCTTCCGCGCGCGCGACCCGGAGGCGCTCAACCGCTGGTACGCCGAGCACTTCGGCGTGGTCATGATCGACTCGCGCGACTACGACGACCCGGGCTGGTTCCAGGACCGCGGCGAGACTGTCTTCTCGGCCTTCTCGAACGACTCCGACGCCTTCGGAGCCCCCGAGAGGACCTGGAAGATCAACTTCCGCGTGACCGACCTGGACGGGATGGTCGAGCAGCTCCGCGGCGCCGGCGTGACCGTGGAGCCCCACGCCGAGCCCTACCCCAACGGACGCTTCGCGGAGCTCGAGGACCCCGAGGGAAACCGCATCCAGCTCTGGGAGCCGAACGCGGCGTCAATCGCGCGCGACCCCGGCGGCATCTAGCGCTTCCGCCCTCGACGTGAACGAGCGGGCTCGTATCGCCTTCCCGTCCTCGAACGTCCACACGACGGCCAGCTCCTGCGCCACCGGCACGCCGCTGCCGCCGCCGCGCGCCGATATGCGCAGCACCACGACCACGTTCTCGCCAACGTCGACGAGCTCCGCGATCTCCTGGCTGTAGTCCTCCCAGGTCTCGCGCGTGTCGGCGATCCACTCCATCGTCCCCTCGAACCCCTTGAAGACCCTCCCGTCCCAGACGTGGTGGAACTCGAACTCCGGGTCGAGGCGCTCCCGCGAGAGCGCCGTGAAGGTCTCCATGTCGCCGCGCGCGAGCGCCTCGTACCCCTCGCGCAGGAACTCGACGTCCCGGCGCGCCGGCGGATCCGACGCGGTGTCCATCAGTGAGACCCGGCGCGGGTGAAGCCGTGGTCGATGCCGTGCTCGCGGTCCACGCGGGCGCCGTACAGGTAGGAGAGGCCGAGCCCGATCACCGCGCCCGGGATCGCGATCAGCGCCTGGACGAGCTCGGTGTCGTCGCGGCCGGGGACGGTGACGCCGTTCACGAGGAAGCCGAACAGGGCGGCGCCGACGAAGGCCGCGCAGAACGCCCCGACGATGCCACCCCAGAAGCGGTCGGGCACGAAGACGGTGAAGTGCCAGACGGCGATGCCCATCATGACCCAGACCACCAGGCTCATCGGGAAGCCTCCGTGGCGGTCCGGCGCGCGGCGTGGGTCGGTGCGACGAGGCTCATCGGCGTCCGTGCTTCTTTCGCGCCCGCTGGCGCTTTGGCTTCGGCTTCGATCGGGGCTTCGGCGGGGCTCCGTCGCCCGCTGTGGACGTCGTGCGGCGGGTCGGGCGGGCGGTGGGCGCGCCGTCGCCGGCCGGGGCGGGCT
>JBOGXT010000382.1:0-11105 GCA_050694635.1 Thermoleophilaceae bacterium | reverse complement strand
CAGCGGTGCCGCGGCGTCGGCGATCCGCCAGGCGCGTCCGCGCCTGCGGGCCGTCAGCCGGTTCCGGGTGCGGCGTGCCCCGCGCACGACCAGCTTGCCGCCGCTCACGAACGCCCTTCCGGCCGGGCGGGTCGAGGTGCGGTCGGTCCCCAGCACGCCTCCTCCGAGACCGGTGCCGGCCCCCGGTGAGTCCGCCACCGGATCCGGGGTCTCGGGCGGCAGCGGCGTCGCCGCGAGCTCCCGGGCCACGTCGTGGTGGAGGCGCACCTTATCGGCCGTCAACGCACGCGTGTAGAGCGCAACCTCGTCGGCCTCGCCCTCCGAGAACACGGCGTTGGCCCCGTTGCGCATCACGTGCCACGGCAGGGCGGCGACGTCGGAGGCCGCGCCGGTACCAGAGTGGATCACCTCGCCGTCCACGTAGAGCCTGGCCGCGCCGCCACTCTTGGTCGCGACGAGGTGGTGCCACGTCCCGTCGCGCACGTCCTCGATCGGCACGCCGGTGTTGAAGCCCGTGCCTCCAACGCGGTAGCGCAGGGTGCCGCCGCTGCCGAACGCCAGCAGCCAGCCCCGGTTCGGTCCGGTGTTGTCTCGCATCGTGGTCGTGCCGGCTCGCCAGCGGAACCAGCCTTCGAGCGTCCCGCCGGCGGCCAGGGCGGTCCCGGTCCCGGCGAGCTCGCCGCTCACCCCGTCGAAGCTCGCCGCTGTGTTTCCCAGCGGACCGAGCACGCCGAGCTGGCCGAGGACGAAGCGACCCGCGAACGCCGCCGGGCCGCCTCCGCGCTCGTCGTTCGAGGAGCCACCGGAGAGCTGCCCGAGGCGCCAGTAGGACGCGAGGCCGGTTGTCGCGAGCACGGCGTCGCGGTACGCGTCCGAGCCCGGCGGGCTGTGGGCGACCATCACCCGGTCCTCGCCCTCGGTGCTGCCCAAGGAGCTGGTGGCGACCAGGCGGTAGTGATAGAGCCGTCCGACCACGAGGCCGGGGAGGGTTGTGGATACCTGGTTGAGCGAGTCGCCGCCCGGGAGCGACCCCACCGCCGTTCTCGCTCCGTACCTGTTGGTGGGCCCGTACTCGAAGTACCACTGCGTGGCCCGGTTCTCCGGGTCGACGGCGCCGTGCGCCGCCGACCCCGCCGCCCCGCCCGTGTACGTCGTTGGCGGGCTCGGAATGCCGACCGAAATCTCATCCACGAACGTGCTGCTCTCGGCGCCGTCCGTCACTGTCAGGGTGGGGAAGTAACGGCCGGGGGAGGTGTACGTGTGAGTCGCGACCTGCCCGCTTCCGCCGGTGCCGTCGCCGAAGTCCCACTGCCATGAGAGGGCGTCGCCGTCCGGGTCGGAGGCGAACGAGCCGTCGAAGCGCACCTCGAGCGGCGGCGGGCCGCTGCGCACGTTGGGCTCGGCGTCGGCCACCGGCGCCGCGTTCCCGGCGTCGGCGGTGAGCGCGGTGATCGACGTCGCGTACTCCTCGTAGCTCGGGTACGGCCCGCGCATCCAGACGACCCTCAGGTCCTGGTCGAACGGGTCGGGCATTCCGCGCGGCGAAACGGGCCGTACGTTGGGCTGCGCCTCAGGTGTGCTGATGGCCTGCGGGATCCAGTTCGCGCCGCCGTCCGCCGTGGTCCACGCCTCGACGCGCCAACTGCCCGCGGGGTGGCGCGACAGGTACACGCGCGAGGGGTCCTCGTGGTCCAGGGTGAGGCCGCCCGAGTAGTACGGGGAGCCGCCGTCGCCGCGGAACGAGCCGCCCGCCGCGGTGATCTCGTGCACGTCCCAGTCGCTTCCGGTCCAGCGCGCGTAGTGGTAGCGGTGGTCGCTCGGCGTCGGGAACCTCGCGAACAGGATCACCGGCCGGCCGGTGGAGTCGGCGGCGACGTCGTGCACCCAGGTCGGGTCGGCGCCGTCGAAGACGGTGTCGCCCTCGTCCGGCGAGATCGCCTCGCCCAACGGGCCGAGGTCCTGTCCTCCCGCCCGCTCGATCCTTCCCGCGCGAACGCGCGCGTAGTAGATGTTCACGTCGCCGAACTCGCTCGGGTGCGCGTTCGTGTAGGCCACGTGGATGGTGTCGCCGCCGCTCGACGCGTACTTCACGTACGGCCGCTCGCCGGGCATCAGGATCAGGTTGCGCGCCGGCGACCACGAGCTCGAGCCGTCGGACTGCGTCGAGAAGGTCGGGTTGTAGTTGCCCCCGCGCCAGAACAGGTAGGTGAGCCCCTCGTTCACGAGCCGGATCGGGTTCGGGTAGGCGTAGCCGCGGTTGCCCGCGATGTTCACCGGGACCGTAAGAGGGGCCTCCCACGAGGTCAGGTCGTGGGGCCGGGTGGAGATCCGGTAGTGCATCGCCTGTCCGACGTGCCGCGAGTAGAAGATCGCCAGCCGCCCGTCCGGCCGGACGTGGATCGAGGGGTTGGCGTGGTCGTCGCGGTTGAGCCGCGCCGCCAGCGCGGCCGTGACGCGCTCGCCGCTTGCGTGGTCGTACGAGCTCACCTTGATGTCGCCCTCGTGGTCGACCCAGCCCACGTAGGTCTTCCCCGCCGCGGTCACCGCGCGCGGGTCGCCGAACCACGACCACGCGCCGTCTCCGAGCGGCGGCTGCGCGGCGTGCGCCGGCGCCGCCAGGGCGAGCGCCCAGACGAGGGCGGCAAGCGCCCCCCGCGTCGAGGTCATCGCCCCGGAGCGTAGCCGCGGCTCGGGGCGTTGACGCTCGGTCGCGCCGAGACTCTTCGCTCAGGCCGGAGCGGCCTGGCTCTCGCGCCGCTTGGCATCGCGCTTGCGAGCCATCAGGCGCTCGTCGGCGGCGTGCACGAGGGCGGCCGGGTCGCCCGCGTCATCGGGGGCGATCGCCCAGGCGAAGGTCACGCCCAGGAGTCCACGCCGGGCAGCTGGATCGCGTGGATCGCCTCGCCGAGCGCCCGCACCAGGCGCAGGATGCCCGGCTCCCCGGCACCGGGAGCGATCAGCGCGAACTCGTCGCCGCCGATCCGGGCCAGGCAGTCGCCGTGGCGCACCACACCGAGGGCGGCGTGGGCGACCGCGATCAGCACCGCGTCGCCGACGGGGTGGCCATGCACGTCGTTGATCTTCTTGAAGTCGTCGAAGTCGAACAGGATCAGCGCGTACCGCTCCTCGCGCGCGTGCGTGCGTGCCAGTGCGAGGTCGAAGCCGCGCCGGTTGGCGACCTCTGTGAGCGGGTCCCGCTCGGCGATCTGGCGCTGGCGCACCTCAGCCGTCACGAGGCGCCGCTTGAGGAACTGCGTCGTCACGGTCAGGCCGGTCACGGCGACCATGAACACCGCCGTGCGCGCCGGGTAGCCCAGCGTCACCGCGTCGGCGTCGTACAGGAGCGGGCTCGCGTAGGCCGCCACGAGCAGCGCCAGGAGCGACGCGGCAAGCGACGGTGGGAAGAACCATGCGACGAACGGGACCGAGAAGAGCAGGATCCCCGGCAGATAGCTGGTGGCGCCGCCGGTGGCCCACAGGGCGAGGGCGACGATCGGCATCATCGCCGCGGTGACGAGAGCCCGTTGCCCGAGCGACATGATCATCCCGCGGAGGCCCAGCCCGACCGAGATCGCGCCCCAGGCGGCGGCGAAGGCGCACAGGGCCCACGACCCAGCCCATGTGGGCGTGGTCGGTGCCCGGAAGCACGTGGACCGCGAGCCCTACGACGGCCGTCGCCAGCCACATGAGGCCCGAGGTGAGGTCGGGGAGCGGCCCGTCGTCGTAGGGGTCGCCGCCTTCGTGCAGGGGGCGATCGAGGCTCAGTCGAAGGGGGCGCATGGCGTCTGCGGTCGAGATCGGCCGCCCGCCGAAAGCGTTAGCCGCCCGCGCGCCTGCGCACCTTCACGTGACTCACGGCGCACTTGGGCGACTGGCCACGAACCCTGACGCGCAGCCGGCCCCTGCGCCGCGAGCGGACGACGAGGCTGGCTCGCCCGGTTCGCCCGGTCCGGGTGGAGGCCCGGACGCCGAGCCCGCGCACCGTCACGCGTACGCCGCGCGCCGGCCCACCGCGCCGGCGCACTGCGATGCGAAGCCGGGTTCGACGGCGGACCACGAGCCGGCCGGGCCGGACGCGGAGCGCGAAGCACCTCTTGCGCGGCGGGTCCGCAGGGGTCGCCGGCCCGCCGTGACCCACCGCGGGCGGCCCCGTCACGGGCGGCGCCTGAGGAGGCTCGGGGCGCTCGAGGGCCCGCTGGGCTACCGCCGCGATCTCGGCGGCGCCGAGCGCGCGGTCGCGGATCGAGATCTCGTCGACGTCGCCCGTGAACGGCAGCTCGCAGGTACCCCGGTAGGTCCCGATGAACGCCCCCGGGGACACGAGGCTGTAGAAGATCGAGAAACCGGCGGGGCTGCCCTGTCCGACCTCGATGCCGTCGAGGTAGAGCCGCACGGCGCGGCCGTCGTAGGTTCCGGCGAGATGGTGCCAGCCACCGTCCCAAACGGAGGTTGGCGCCGCGCTCGGAGACACGACGTAGCCGTCGGCGTGGCTCACGTAGAACGCGAGCCCGTCACCCGAGCCCGTGTAGAGCCCGAATGATGAGAATTCGCACCCCTGTGCGCCGCTCGATACGACGTAGCGGAACTGGCCGGGCGTGGAGAGGCGGCGAACCCACGCCTCGACCGTGATGGCGCCCGGAGCCAGCACGGACGGCCGGCGGAACTCCGCGAACTGGTTCTCTGCGCCGACGAATCGCAGCGCGCTCCCGAAGCGCCCACTGACCCACGCCGGGTCGTTCTGATCCGCCCCAGCGAACCGGCCAAGCCGGGCGTGGTGCCCCCGTCCGGAGACGTCGGCAGCCACCTGGCCGGCGCCCTCGTCAAGCGGCCAACGCGCGAGCAGGTCGGCGGCGGGCGCAGCGGGCGCCGTGGCGAGCAGGGCGAGGACGACCACCAGGCCCAGCAGGCCCGTCAGAGTCGTCGATCGCCTCCCGGCATGAAAGCGTCCCGTGCCTGGGCGATCCGTGCCCGACACCACATGCACGTCGAATTAACCGCTGGCGCTGGCCGGTACTTGCACGCGGGTGGGCAATAGACTCGCTTGCCATGGCCGGTCACTCCAAGTGGGCCTCGATCAAGCACAAGAAGAAGGCCGTCGACGCCAAGCGCGGCGCACTTTTCACCAAGCTCACGCGGGCGATCACCGTCGCCGCGCGCGAGGGCGGGGGCGACCCCGACGGCAACCCCTCGCTCGCGCTCGCCATCCAGAAGGCACGCGACGCCTCGATGCCGAAGGACAACATCGAGCGCGCCATCGCGAAGGGCACGGGGGCGGACTCGGACGCCGACGCCTTCGAGGCCGTCCTGTACGAGGGCTACGGCCCGGGCGGCGTGGCGATACTGGTCGAGGCGTTGACCGACAACCGAAACCGCACCGGCTCCGAGGTGCGGCACATGTTCACCAAGCACGGCGGCAACCTCGGCGAGCCTGGCTCGGTGGCGTGGACCTTCGAGAAGAAGGGCGAGGTCGTGGTGGACGGCAGCCGCTACTCGGAGGACGACCTGCTGGCTGCGATCGACGCCGGCGCCGAGGACGTGGCGCTCGACGGAGACGTGTGGGAGATCGTCACCGGTCCGGCCGACGTGAACGCGGTGCGGGAGGCGCTAGCCGCGGAGGGCGTCGAGATCGAGTCGGCCGAGCTGGTGCAGCGCCCGACGACGCGCACCCCGGTGGAAGAGGACCGGGTGGGCAGCCTGATGCGACTGATCGAGGCGCTCGAGGAGCACGACGACGTGCAGGCCGTGCACGCCAACTTCGACGTGGACGCCGAGGTGCTGGAGCGGGTGGCCGCGGCCTAGGCGCCCTGCGCTGAGGAGGCGTCCGCCCTCCGCCGCAGAATCCCACCTATTGGTGATCGTCCTCGGCATCGACCCGGGCACCGCGAACACGGGCTACGGGGTGGTGGTCTCGCGCGGCAGCACGCTCGCGGCGCTCGACGGTGGCGTGATCGAGACGCGTCCCGGCGCCCCGCTGGAGCGGCGGCTGGCCGACATCCATACGCGCGTATGCGACCTGATCGCGGAGCACCGGCCCGTCGCGCTCGCCGTGGAGGACCTCTACTTCGGCCGCAACATCCACTCCGCCTTCGCGGTAGGCCAGGCCCGTGGCGTGGTGCTGCTGTCGGCCGGCATCCACGGGGTGCCCTGCTTCTCCTACACCCCGCAGGCGGTCAAGCAGGCCGTCTGCGGCTCGGGCGCCGCGGCGAAGGACCAGGTGCAGCGGATGGTGGGCGCGCTGCTCTCGCTGCCGGAGCCGCCCAAGCCCGATCACGCGGCGGACGCCCTCGCCGTGGCCATCTGCCACGCGAACGGCGCGCCCCTGAAGGCGGCCCTCGCGTGAGGTGGCGCCGCCGCCGCAGGCGCCGAGTGCCGCTGCCGCTGCGAAGACGCCGCCTGGCGCTTCCCATCCGCGGGGGGAGGGCCTTCGCATGATCGCCTCGATCCGCGGCGAGGTACTCACCCGCCTCCCCGGCGCAGTCGTAATCGAGGCCGCCGGCGTCGGCTACCGCATGGCCGTCTCCTCCGAGACCTTCGCCGCTGTGCCCCAGCCGGGCAGCGAGGGCCGCCTCTTCACCCACCTCGTCCTGCGCGACGACGGCATGCACCTGTTCGGGTTCGCCACCCAGTCCGAGCGCGAGCTCTTCCTGATGCTGATCGGCGTCCAGTCGGTCGGGCCGAAGGTGGCGCTCGCCGTGCTCTCGGGCGGCACCCCTCGGGAGCTCCTCAACGCGATCGCCTCCGGCGACACCGCCCGCTTCCAGGCCGTGCCCGGCATCGGCAAGCGCACCGCGGAGCGCATCATCGTCGAGCTGTGCGAGAAGGTGGCCGGCAAGGTCTCCGACGAGATCGTCGTGCGCCGCACCCCGACCGACGATCCCCGCGCGCACGCGCGCGAGGGCCTTCTCGGCCTCGGCTTCACGCCCCAGGAGGCCGACGGCCTGCTCGACAAGGCCGACGGCGACACCCCCGAGGACCTGATCGCCGGCGCCCTGAAGGGAGCGCGATGAGCATCCGCACCCCGGGCGTCGAGCGGATCCAGGAGCCCGCCGCGCTCCCCGAGGACGAGCTCGACCGCTCGCTGAGGCCGAAGCGGCTCGACGACTTCGTCGGGCAGGAGCGGGTCAAGGAGCAGCTGGCCGTCTTCATCGAGGCCGCCCGCGCCCGCGGCGAGGCGCTCGACCACGTGCTGCTGGCCGGACCGCCCGGCCTCGGCAAGACCTCGCTCGCGCACATCGTCGCCAACGAGCTGGGCGTGGAGTTCACGCTCACCGCCGGCCCGGCGCTCGAGCGCAAGGGCGACGTGGCGAGCTACCTCACCGGCCTCGAGCCTCGGAGCGTCTTCTTCGTCGACGAGATCCACCGCCTCCCGCGCGCGCTCGAGGAGACCTTCTATCCCGCCATGGAGGACCGCAGGCTGCCGATCACCGTGGGCCAGGGGGCGGGGGCGAAGGTGGTCACGCTCGACCTGCCCGCCTTCACGCTGATCGGCGCCACCACCCGGGCGGGGCTGCTCACCACCCCGCTGCGCGACCGCTTCGGCGTCAGCCACCGGCTCGAGCTGTACACGCCGCGGGAGCTCGGCCGGATCGTGCGGCGCTCGGCCGGCATCCTGAACGTCGAGATCGACGACGAGGGCGCCGAGTCGATCGCCTCCCGCTCGCGCGGCACGCCCCGCGTGGCCAACCGCCTGCTCAAGCGTGTGCGCGACTTCGCTGAGGTGCGCGGCGCCGGCTCCATCGACGCGCACGTCGCG
Source organism: Thermoleophilaceae bacterium (assembly GCA_050694635.1). Classification (GTDB taxonomy): domain Bacteria; phylum Actinomycetota; class Thermoleophilia; order Solirubrobacterales; family Thermoleophilaceae; genus JACVRW01. The sequence goes on along the minus strand of JBOGXT010000382.1, from coordinate 3,352 downwards.
CGCGCGGCGCTCGAGCTGCTCGAGGTGGACGAGGCCGGGCTCGACCGGCTCGACCGCGACATCCTCCGCGCCATCGTCGAGAAGTTCGGCGGCGGCCCGGTCGGGCTGTCCACGCTGAGCGTGGCGGTGGGGGAGGAGTCCGACACGATCGAGGACGTCTACGAGCCCTACCTGCTCCAGCAGGGCTTCCTGATGCGGACCCCGCGAGGCCGGGTGGCGACCGACCTCGCGTTCGCCCACCTCGGCCTCGAGCCGCCCAGGGACGCCGCCGGGCGCCTCTTCTAGCATGGGGCGTTCATGCCGATCTTCATCTGCCCGAACTGCGGGGACCGCAGCGTGTCCACGGAGCGAACGGCCGGCTTCCAGGACCGCGCCCGTGCCTGCAAGAAGTGCGGCTTCGGCTTCCTGTTCGAGCTTCTGGACGACTACTACCCGGCCCCCAACGCGGCCTTCTTCCTGCTCGACCAGCAGGGCCGGCTGATCGGCACCGGCCGGGGCGCTCGCGAGCTGACCGGGCTGGGTGACCTCGACGTGATCGGCAGGCCGGTCGACGACGTGCTGCGGCTCCGGTTCGAGAACGGCGACGACCACATCGCGACCGCGCTCGAGTGGGGCGTGCGGGTGCTCGACAAGCAGGTGGTCGTGCACGCCGAGGGCGACCGTCCCGAGCAGGCCAAGGCCGACATCTTCCCCGCCTACGACGAGGACGGCGGCCTCCTCCTCGTCTTAACGCCGCGATGACGAGCCGCACCCGCAACCTGTCGATACTCGGCGTGGTGGCCGTGCTGCTGGTGCTCGCCGCGTTCGTGATCGTGCCGGGCGCGCCGCTGTCGAAGGACACCAAGCTCGGCCTCGACCTCGAGGGCGGCATCGAGCTTGTCTACGAGGGCCGCCCGACGCCGCAGGTGCCCGAGGTCACGCCCCAGGCGATCGACGACGCGATCGAGACCATGCGCAAGCGGGTCGACTCGCTCGGCGTGTCCGAGCCCGAGATCCAGCGCTCGGGCGCCGAGCAGATCTCGGTCGGGCTGCCCGACGTGGAGAACGCCGAGCGCGCGCGCCAGCAGGTCGGGACCACCGCCCAGCTCCAGTTCTACGACTGGGAGCCGAACATCCTCACCGACAACGAGGTCTACTCGGGCGGCGACGGGCTCTACGACGCCACGCTGGCTGCCTCCAAGGAGAAGGGCAAGGCCGAGCAGGTGGACGTCGTGCCCGGCTCGGGCGACACGCCCGCGGAGGCGGACCGCAGGAACAACACGCAGGAGGACCGCTTCTACCTGTTCGGCCCCGACCAGGCGCCGATCGGCCCCGACAAGCAGCCGGTCCGCACGGAGACCTACGAGCCCTCGTCCTCGTGCAAGGAGCTGCTCGCCGACTACGACGCCGAGCCCGGCGAGCCGCGCGAGTACGCCAAGGGCACCGAGTGCCTGCCCCAGCTCGAGGAGCTCGGCACCGGCGGCCCGCCGGCCGGCTCGCGCGTGATCAAGGTCCCCGAAGGGGTCGTGGTCGTCGAGCAGGAGCGCCAGCCCAACCAGCCGCCGCAGATAAAGCGCTTCACCGTGCTGGAGGACGACTCGGAGCTGTCCGGCGACGACATCAAGAACCCCGAAGCCAACACCGACCCCAACACGGGCGAGCCGCTCGTGTCGATGGAGTTCACCGACGAGGGCCGCGAGGCCTTCGCGCGCGTGACCAAGCGGATCGCCGAGCGCGGCTTCAACGCCTCGACGCTCAACCCGGGCGCGCCGCGCGAGCAGTTCCTGCAGAGCTTCGCGATCACGCTCGACGACCAGATCGTCTCGCTGGCGACGATCGACTTCCAGGAGAACCCCGAGGGGATCGACGGGCGGACCGGGGCGCAGATCGAGGGAGTCGGCGGCTTCGACGAGGCCAACGATCTCGCCGAGAGCCTGCGCATCGGCGCGCTGCCGATCGAGCTGAAGCTGATCTCCGAGACGCAGGTGTCCGCGACGCTTGGCCAGCAGGCGCTCGACCAGGGCCTCGCGGCCGGCGCGGCCGGCCTGGCGCTGACGATCCTCTTCCTGATCGTCTTCTACCGCGTCCTCGGCCTGGTGGCCACGGCGGCGCTCCTGATCTACGCGGTGCTGCTGTTCGCGCTGGTCAAGCTGATCCCGATTACGCTCACGCTTCCGGGCATCGCGGGCCTGGTGCTGACCCTGGCGGTGGCGGCCGACGCCAACATCGTCATGTACGAGCGAATAAAGGAGGAGGTGCGCGGGGGGAGATCGATCCCGGCGGCCATCTCCGCCGGATACGCCAAGGCGCTCAGGACGATCATCGACGCGAACGTGGTGACGATCGGCGTGGCGTTCATCCTGTTCACGCTGGCGACCGCCGGCGTGAAGGGCTTCGCGTTCACCCTCGGGGTCGGCACGATCGTGTCGCTGTTCACGGCCGTCCTGGGCACGTCGGCGATCCTCGGCTCGATGGCGCGGTCGCGGCTGCTGCGGCGGCCGAGCGCGCTTGGCGCGGGGCGCGAGCGGGTCAACTTCTCGCGCTTCGACTTCATGGGCAAGTCGCGCTGGTTCTTCTCGGCGTCGGGCGCGATCCTGGCGATCGGCGCGATCGGGATCGCCGGCCTCGGGATCAACTTCGGCATCGACTTCGAGTCGGGTACGCGCATCACCGCGCCGCTCGAGCAGCCGGTGAGCGTGGACGCGGTCCGGGGTGCGCTCGATCCGCTCGGCTACGGCGACGCCAAGATCCAGGAGGTCGACGACCCGGAGCTGGGCCAGAACGTGAAGCAGATCTCGGTGCCGCAGCTCGAGCCGGACCAGGTGGATGAGGTCCGGCAGGTGCTGGACGACGACTTCGGCGTAGCGGCGGGCGACTTCTCGTCGAGCTCGATCGGCCCGACCTTCGGCGAGCAGATCGCGCGCACGGCGCTGATCGCGGTGATCGCCTCGCTGCTGTTGATCGCCCTCTACATCGGCTTCCGTTTCGAGGCCAAGTTCGCGGTGCCGGTGATGATCGCCCTCGCGCACGACCTGCTGATCACGGCGGGCGTGTACGCGCTGACCGAGCGCGAGCTGACCACGGCGACGGTGGCCGCCCTGCTGACGATCATGGGCTACTCGCTCTACGACACGATCATCGTGTTCGACCGAATACGCGAGAACGTGCCGCGCATGCCGCGCGCGACGTTCTCGCAGATCGCGAACCGGTCGATGTCCGAGGTGCTCACGCGATCGCTCGCGACGAGCTTCACGGTGCTGATGCCCGTGGGCGCGCTGCTGCTGTTCGGCGGGGAGACGCTGTAGGACTTCGCGTTCGCGCTGCTCGTGGGCGTGGCGTCGGGGGCGTACTCGTCGATCTTCATCGCGACGCC
>JBOGXT010000381.1:0-5138 GCA_050694635.1 Thermoleophilaceae bacterium | reverse complement strand
GGCTCGTAGGAGAAGCCGGTGGCCACCATGGCACGGGCCAGCGCCGTGCAGTCCCGCACGCGCAGAGGCCGCCCGCTCTCCGCCACCCATGCACCCGCCCCTCGGGCGGCGCAGAACGTCTCGCCGTGCAACGGCGAGTGCACGACGCCCACGGCCAGCCCCTCGGCGTCCTCCAGCGCCACGCTCACCGCCCAGGCGGGCAGCTCGTAGAGGAAGTTGACAGTGCCGTCGAGCGGGTCGACCACCCAGCGCCGCCCGCTCTGCGCCTCGCTGCGCGAACCCTCCTCGGCCACCAGTCCGTCCTCGGGACGCTCGCGCTCGAGCAGCTCGCGGATCACGCGCTCCGCCTCGCGGTCGGCGTCGGAGACGAGGTCCGTGTCCGACGACTTCGAGCCGAGCCCCTCGGGCGCCCGCCCGTAGTAGGACATCAGGAGCTCGCCGCCGGCCCGGGCGACGCGCTCGGCCAGCTCGAGATCGGAGCTCACAGGATCGCGCGCAGCAGTAGCACCACGCCGAGGATGACCCCCACGGCGAGCGCCACGTAGATCAGGAAGCGAAACGCCTCCTGCTCGCTGCGGAGCGGATTCAGCATCGGCCTAGAGCACGTACAGCGTGCTGAACACGAAGATCCACATCACGTCCACGAAGTGCCAGTAGATGCCCGGCACCTCCACGCCGCGGTGCTCCTTGGCCGAGTAGTGGCCCCGGAAGGCGCGGATCGTCGCGAACGCGAGCAGCGTCAGCCCGACGAACACGTGCGCGCCGTGCAGGCCGGTGAGGCAATAGAAGATCGTGCCCTGCGCGTTGTCGGCCGGCGCGAAGCCGATGTGGACGTACTCATTCACCTGGATCGTGAGGAACGTCAGCCCGAGCAGGAAGGTCGTGAGGATGCCCACCTGCAGCGCGCGGCGGTTCTCGTTGCGCGCGCCCTCGAGCGCCCAGTGCATCGTGAAGCTCGAGGACAGCAGGATCGCGGTGTTCACCCCGGCGATCGCGACCGGCAGATGCTCGCCCTGAGCCGGCCAATCCGCCTCGCCCACCACCCGGATGAAGAAGTAGGCGGTGAAGAACGCTCCGAAGAGCATGATCTCCGAGATGATGAAAAGCAGCATCCCGAGGAACTGGGCCTCGACCCGCGAGGAGACGTTGGCCGGGGGCGGCCCGTGGTGCTCGGCGTGCGCGGTTGCCTCCATCAGAGGCCCTCCGCGACTACGTGTTCCACCGGCTTGCCGGTCGACGCCTGTACTCGGCCCACGAGGTCGCTGCGCAGCCAGCCCGAGCGGGTCTCGGGGAAGGTCGAGATGACTATGTCGTCCGGCGCGTAGAACTGCAGCGCGTTCTGGATCGCTGTGTAGGGGTCGGGGTGCACGACCTGCCCCACCGCGTCGAGGCCGGCTCTCTCGAGCTCCCCGAGCGTATGCGCCAGGCGCTCCGCGTGCCCGTCCTCCTCGCTCGACTGGGGCAGGATCACGATGAAGCGGCGCGGCTCCCCCTCGGCCTTGCGGCGCAGCAGCCCGAGCAGCTCCTCGCTGGCCACCGTCTGGTTGGCGACCACGAGCGTGCGCTTGACGTCGTCGCGCTCGGCGTCGAGGTCCACCACCACGTGCTCGACCGGCCGGCGCGCGGCCCGCCTGACGCGGTCCACGAGCCCCTCGCGCAGCCAGCCGGAGCGGGTCTCGGGATGCGTCGAGATGACGATCTCGTCGTAGTCCTGCTCGCCCAGCGCGTCCATGATCGCGGCGAACGGATCCGGGTCCATCACCTCGCCGTGCGCCTCGATGCCGGCCTCACGCAGCAGCGCCAGCGTCATCCGGAGCCGGTTCTGGGCCGCCTCGCGCACCATCGAGTCGTAGATCACGTAGCCGTGCTTGGGCTGGTTCTGCGGACAGATCACGTGCACGTCGACCTCGTCGCCGCCCGCGCGCGCCCTCACGGCGTCGATCAGCGGCCTGCCGGCCACCGTCTCGTTCGCGACCACGAGGATGCGTGGGGACCCGGGATCAACCATCAGTTGGCGGCGGCGCGCCGCCACCCCCCGCCGGCGCGGGCACGGATGCGCCCGCCGGCGCCTTCTCCTTGAACACGGCGTGCACGGCGCCCGGCACGCCGTACTCGTACGGACCGCCGACCACCGTCGGCACCTCGTCGAAGTTGAAGACCGGCGGCGGCGAGGACACCTGCCACTCGATCGAATGGGCGCGCCACGGGTTGCCGTCGGCCAGCGGCCCGTGCCGCCACGAGGCGACCATGTTGTAGACGAAGACCAGGAACGAGAGGCCGAAGATGAACGCCGAGATCGAGATGATCGCGTTCCAGGTCGCGAACTGCTCGGCGTAGTCGGCCACCCGCCTCGGCATGCCGTCGATCCCCACGAAGTGCATCGGTCCGAAGGTGAGGTTGAAGAACACGAACGACAGCCAGAAGTGCAGCCGCCCGAGCGTCTCGTCGTACATCCGCCCGGTCATCTTCGGGAACCAGTGATAGATCCCGGCGAAGATCGTGAACACCGATCCGCCGAACAGCACGTAGTGGATGTGGGCCACGATGAAGTACGTGTCCGACACGTGGATCGTGAACGGGATGACCGCGAGCATGATCCCGCTGATGCCGCCGAGCGTGAACATCGTGATGAAGCCGAGCGCGAACAGCAGCGGCGTTCGCAGGTGGATCACGCCTCTCCACAGCGTCGCCAGCCAGGAGAAGATCTTGATGCCGGTCGGCACCGCGATCAGCATCGTGGTGATCATCATCGGCACCCGTAGCCAGCTGAACATGCCGGACACGAACATGTGGTGGGCCCATACCGAGAAGCCCAGGATCACGATCGCCACCAGCGAGAAGGCCATCATCCGGTAGCCGAAGATCGGCTTGCGGGCGTGGGTCGAGATCACCTCGCTGACGATCCCGAAGCCCGGCAGCATCATGATGTAGACGGCCGGGTGGGAGTAGAACCAGAAGACGTGCTGGTACATCAGCACGTCGCCGTTGATCGACGGGTCGAAGAAGTGCGTGCCGATCGTGCGGTCGAGCAGCACGAAGAACTGCGAGCCGGCGATGAACGGCGTGGCGATCACGACCAGCAGGGAGGTCGTGAAGTTGGCCCACACGAGCAGCGGCATCCGCCAGAACGTCATGCCCGGCGCCCGCATCGTGATGATCGTGACCAGGAAGTTGAGCGCGGTGGCGATCGAGGACGCGCCGGCGAACTGCACGCCGAGCGTGAAGAACTGCTGGCCGAGCGGCGTCTCGGTGGAGAGCGGGGCGTAGGCGGTCCAGCCGGTGGCGAAGGCGCCGCCCTCGGCGAAGTAGCTCGCCAGCATCATCACGCCGCCGATCGGCAGCATCCAGTACGAGAGGGCGTTCAGGCGCGGGAACGCCATGTCCGGCGCGCCGATCATCAGCGGGATCACGTAGTTCGCGATCCCGGCGAAGACGGGGATGATGAACAGGAAGATCATCAGCGAGGCGTGGACCGAGAACAGCCCGTTGAAGGTGTTCGGGTCCACGAACTGCGTGCCGGGCGTGGCCAGTTCGGCGCGCATCAGCATCGCCATCAGGCCGCCGGCCACGAAGAAGAAGAAGGTCGTGACGATGTACTGGATGCCGATGACCTTGTGGTCGGTGTTGACGCGGAAGTAGTCGCGCCAGCTGTGGGCCCCGTGGCCCGAGTGGTCCTCCGCGATCGTGGGCGCGCCGGAGGCCCAGCGGAACCAGTAGTCGAAGCAGCCGATCCCCAGCAGGTAGCCGAGCGGGGCGGCGATCAGCGCGCCGACCGTCACGATCGCGTCCCAGTTCAGGATCGGGTCCCAGCCGTAGAGGGCGCGGACGACGACGACGATGCCCATGCCCAGGCCGAATCCGCCCACGGTGCCGAGCGTGGCGCGGTACCAGCCTGGTGCGAGAAGACGACGGGTGAGGGTCATCGCTGCGCTTCCAGAAGGTATCCCATCACGGCGCCGGCGCCCCCTCGCCGGCCTGGCGCTGCTCGTCCAGCCAGCCGTCGAACTCGCCCGCGGGCACGACGCGCACGTTCTGGCGCATCGTCGAGTGCCCGATCCCGCACAGCTCGGCGCACACGACCTGGTAGCGGCCGACGCGGTCCGGGGTCAGGCGGATCTTGGTGGTCAGGCCGGGCACGGCGTCCGACTTGAGCCGGAACTCGGGGACCCAGAAGGAGTGGATCACGTCGTTGGTCTTGATCCGGAAGTCGACCGGCCGGTCCCGCGGCAGCACGAGCTCGGTGGAGTTCACCTTCTCGCTGGGGTACTCGAAGGTCCAGGTGAACTGCCGCGCGGTCACGTTCACGACGAGCTCGTTCGGCTGCTTGGCCTCGATGTCGTCCAGCACGATCCAGGCGTAGATGGCCAGCGCGGTGACCATCAGGAAGGGAACCGTCACCCAGATGATCTCGAGCCGCGTGTTGCCGTGGATCGAGGGGCCGTCGCGCATGTCGCCCGGCTTCGCCCGGAAGCGGACCACCGAGTAGATGGCGATCGTCATGACGAGGACGAAGACCGGCACCGAGCAGATCAGCAGCACGTCGTAGACGGTGTCGATCTGGTCGGCAGCGCCCGAGGCGTCGGCGGGGAACCAGTCGATCAGCAGGGTGATCGCGATGCCCACCAGGGAGGCGAAGACTCCGAGCCCGAGCATCCGGGCGACGGGGTGCTTCTCACCCTCGAGCCGCGGATCCGTCTGGGCCGGCCCCTCGGTGGTGCCCGCCGCTGGCTCCCTCTCGCTCACGGCGCGCGATCTTATTGGAGCGAGCGGCTGGGCGAGGCCTTAGGCGGCGAGCGAGCGGGTGCCCGCGCGCAGCTCCGACGGCGCTCGGCCGTGGTGGCGGCGGAAGGCCTTCGAGAACTGGCCCGGCTGGCGGTAGCCGACCGCCCGCGCGACGACGGCCACCGGCAGCGCCTCGCTTTGGAGCAGCTCGGCGGCGCGGGTCATGCGCGCCCGCTGGAGCTCCGCTCTGAAGCTGGTCCGGCGCTCGCGGAACACTCGCTGGAGCTGGCGCCGCGAGGTGCCGATCGCATGGGCCACCGAGCCCAGCGAGAGGCTCTCGTCGCCGTAGCCGCGCTCGATCGCCTCCAGGGCGTCGTCGAACAGGGCCCGCCTTCTGAGCAGGGTCGATTGCCGCA
>JBOGXT010000380.1:0-2451 GCA_050694635.1 Thermoleophilaceae bacterium | reverse complement strand
CGCCTGGGCCGCGATCCGCACCGGCATGGCGAGCCGGTCGCGCAGGCTGCGGCGCAGCTCGAGGCTGCGCTCGCGCAACTCGAACACGCCAAGGCCGCGGGCGCGGGCCGCGCCGGCGAGAGCGCCTGGCGGGCAGGCAAGCAGCGGCCGCTCGGGAAGCCCCTCGGCCAGCTCGAGCAACACTCTTTCGGCGCCGCCGAACAGTCCCGAGTAGCTGACCGCGAGGGCCGGCACCGCACCCGCGTCCTGAAGAGACGCCCGGCCGGCCCTCAGAGCCGGCGCCGCAGGGCGACGCCCGCGAGCATGAGGGCATAGCCGGCGGACCCGATGACCAGGACCGGGAACCCCGTGCGCGGCAGCGTGGGAGCGTCGGTCTGGGCCGGCTGGGCGGTGGCCTCCCCGCCTTCGACCTGGCCCGACGGAGGTGCGGCCGGCGCCGGCTCCGGCGTGTCCGGCTGCGCGGGCTGCGGCGTCTGCTGCGGCTGCTCCTCGCCCCCCTGGAAGGGGTCCACGTACTGCTCGTCGCCCGCGCTCTGCGCGAGGGAGGCCGCCGGCGCGGCGAGGAGGGCGGCGACGAACAGAAGGGCTGCGATGGCTCGGTGCATGGGCGCGCAGACTAACGCCGCGCAGGACGGCGCCCGGCCGCCGCCCCCCGCCGAGGTCCACATAGACTGCCCGCCCGTGAACCCGATGTCACGGAGGACGGCGCTCGTCCACGACTTCCTTGTCAGCGTGCGCGGGGCCGATCGGGTCTTCCTCGAGATCTGCGAGCTTTGGCCCGACGCCGACGTCTTCACCCCGGTATACGACGAGAAGGGAACCGAGGGCCGCTTCGCGGACCGCAACGTCCACACGTCGTTCCTCCAGCGCCTGCGCCCGAGCGCGCGCACCTTCCGGGCGCTGCTGCCGCTCTACCCCGCGGCGATCGAATCGTTCGACCTGTCGGGCTACGACGTCGTCATATCGAGCTCGAGTGCATGGGCGCACGCGGTGATCTGCGAGGAGGAGACCGTGCACGTCTCCTACTGCCACAACCCGTTCCGCTATGCCTGGAACGAGCGCCACCGCACGCTTGCGGAGCGCTCCGACCCGGTCAGTCGCGCCGCGCTGCGCGGGCTGTTCCGTCGCTGGCGCGAGTGGGACTGGATCGCCGCGCAGCGCGTGGATCGCTACATCACGAACTCGCGCACGACGCAGGCGCGCATCCGCAGCTACTTCGGCCGCGACTCCCGCATCGTGTACCCGCCGGTCGCCACCGAGCGCTTCAGGCCGGCCCCGGTCGGCGAGGACTACCTCGTGCTTTCGGAGCTCGTCTCCCACAAGGAGATCGGCGTGGCCGTGCGGGCTTTCAACCGCCTGCGACTGCCGCTGGTGGTCGCAGGGAACGGCCCCAGCCGGCGCAGGCTAGAGCGGATGGCGGGGCCGACCGTGCGCTTCGCGGGGCGAGTGACCGACGCGGAGGCGGCCCGGCTGATGGCGGGCTGCCGCGCGCTGGTCGTCACGGGCCGCGAGGAGTTCGGCATCGCCGCGGTCGAGGCGCAGGCCGCCGGCCGCCCGGTGATCGCTCGCGGCGCGGGCGGGCTGCTCGAAAACGTCGTGGACGGCGTGACCGGGTGCTGGTGGGACGGCGGGCCGGATGAGCTGGCGAGCGCGGTCTCCGAGTTCGACGCTCTGGGCGTCGATCCGCAGGCGTGCGTCGAGAACGCGCGCCGCTTCGAGGCCGCCGTGTTCCGCGACAGGTTTCCGCGCGAGGTGGAGGCCGCACTGCGCGACGGGCCCGTCGAGCGACTCGACGCATGGCCGCGAATCCTCCGCCGCTCCTCGCACGCCCGGCGCGCCGTCTGGCCCGGTCGCTTCGGGCAGGCGTAGCGCGTGCTCGCGCGGCTCGCGCTGGGGGCCCTCGCCCTGCTCGCGCTCGCCTACCTGGCCGTCGGCCTGCGCAACGTGGTGCTGGCGGACCGCGCCGAGCGCCTGGCCGCACCGCCGGACGCTACGCCGGTCCAGGTGGACGAGGCCGAGCGCCTGCTCGAGCGGGCCCGCCTGCTCGACCCCGACACGCGCCCGCTGCTCGTGGAGGGTGCAATGCTGGCCGCGCATGGAAGGGAGCGCGAGGGCCGCGCGCTGGTCGAGCGCGCGGTCAGGCGGGAGCCCGACAACGTGTTCGCCTGGGGCGTGCTGGCAGACGTCACCCGCGAGGCGGACCCGGAGCGCTCGCGAGGGGCGGAGGCGAGGCGGCGAGAGCTGAGCCCTCCGGTGCCGCCCGAGTAGCGGCGGGCCGCTCGCTCCACGCCACCAGCGCCGCGGCAAGCGCGAGCGCCACGAGCGTGACGGCGGGCATCTCCCAGTCCCAGTCGATCCCGGCGTGGACGGCCCATACCGCGAGCGCGGCGACCGGCCCGGCCGCGAGACCCGGGTCGGCGCGCCAGAGCCGCCGTGCCGCGGCCGCAACGC
>JBOGXT010000379.1:0-3131 GCA_050694635.1 Thermoleophilaceae bacterium | reverse complement strand
GCCTGCGCCACTGCTCCTCGACGGCCAAGAGGTCGAAGGCATCGATACCGCGCTGGAGGAGTCGACAATTCCTCTAGCGGACGTGCCAGCGATCGAGCGGAACCGCGGTCGCGCCTTTCAGGGTGTGATCTCGCGGGGTGGCGGGTTTGTACTCAGCCCGGAGGAGGCGGGCGAACTCCTCGCTCAAGCTGGTGCAGATTACCGCCTTGTTGTCCGGCCCTATATCGGCGGCCAGGACATTGCGACTGACCCCAGGCAGCGGCCGTCGCGATTCATCATTGACTTCGGAGCGATGTCGCTCGAGGAGGCTATGCAATTTCCAGCAGCGCTTGACGTGGTGCGGGAACGGGTGAAACCGGCCAGGGATCGGGATCCGGTGTATGCCGACTGCTGGTGGCGGCTCTGGCGATCACGTCCGGAGCTCCGCTCCGCGACCAGCGGGCTCGCTCGCTTCATCGCGGGAACGGCGACCGGGAAGCGGATCTTGTTCACCTGGTGCGAGCCAGGTTGGCGGGCGAGCAACGCAACGAACGTGTTCGCCCTAGAGAGCGACCACGCGATGGGCGTGCTGACGAGCCGCATCCACACCGACTGGGCCGCCAAGAAGAGTTCGACGCTGGAGGATCGGATTCGCTACACGCCGAGTAGCGCGTTCGAGACGTTCCCATGGCCGACGGGGACCGAGACCCAGCGTCAGCGCATCGGTGATCTCGGCCGCGAGCTGATTGCGTTCCGCTCGAGACTCTCCACCGAACACGCGATCGGCCTTACCACGCTCTACAACCGCACCGACGAGGGCGCGTTCCAACAGCTCCGCTCGCTCCATCGCGACCTCGACATGGCGGTGGTTGACGCCTATGGCTGGGAGGCCGCGATGCTCGATGACATGCGCGAACGAAATGGGCGGTTATACGAGCTGAACGGGCGCATCGTGGCCGGCGATCTCCCGTACGACCCGTTCTGACAATCCGTGTCCCGAACCATGTCCCCAACTCGGCAGATCTGACCCCCGCGAACCGAGCCCAACTCCGCTTACGCCAGCCAACCCAAGGGAAGGCGAGCGCCTCCGGGACAACTCATAATCCGCCGGGCGGAGGTTCGAATCCTCCCCGGCCCATCCGGAAAACCCGCTCCTCGTGCGGGTTTCTCCTTTGGGCGCCAGTATCGCCGGGGCTATGGGGCCACCGGTGCAAAGAGTCCTCGCCCGGACTGCGGGATCGACTGTTCCCACCCGCGTTCCAATCAGAGCCCCTCGGCCTGCTTCCTCTCCGCCCGAGTCGCAGACCAGCCCACTCCAGCCCGGAAGCGGCGCTTGCGCCTTCGCACACCAGGAGCCATTGCTCAACGCGCGCGGCTACGGCTCCTGCTCGTCCAGTCTGGTCGTCTCCAAACGCCCGCCTGGTCGCGCAAAGCACGAGCACCGGCATCACTCGGGGATGTCGGCCGCTCCCTGTACAGATACGGACCCATGGATGTGATCCACGAGCTGCTGGCTACGACGGCCGCCGCGGAGAAGCTTGGCGCCCGCGCCATCCTGATCGAGGAGGCCCAACAGCTTCTCGACAACCGCTATGTGATCGTGCGGAACCCGGGACGCCGTGGGAGACGGGGGCAACGGCCCGCCCGGCGCCTCGTCATCGGCCGGACCGACGGCGGCCGAGCGCTGACGCTTGTCGTCGAGCGGACCCACGAGCCGACGACGTGGCTGATCGTCACCGGGTGGGAGGCGACTGCTCGCGAGCGTAAGATCCTCGGTGGTTGAGATGGCCAAGGATCCGTGGACAGACCCAGACCCCCAGCCGGGGGATTTCGACGATGAGCTCGACGCGATCGACCCACGTGACGTGCAGGTCGTCGAGGCAGGCTCCGGCGGCAGGGTGACGATCGTGATCAGCGTCGAGGGAGAGGACGCCAAGCGCCTCGAGCGGATCGCAACGGAGCGGGGGCAGGGCGTCGACCAGGTCGTGGCTGACCTGGTCCGCAACGCCTGAGGGGCTGTCGCGCCCGCTTCGGAGCCGCCACGCGGCACTCGCAAGGGGGGGACCGTCGCACCCGCTGACCGACGAGGGCCGGGAGCTTCGCCGGCCTGAACATGGACTACTGCATCCGAAGTTGCAAGCAGGCGTCATCCGCCCCGGCGGCTGCAGCCCTTCCGCTCGTCCTTACCGGAAGTCTGCGTCGTCGCGATTTGCGCTCTTCCTCGTCGTGGGGAGCGCCACACCGAGAGCAGTGTTGCGTCGGAGTCAGGGTGGTGCGCTGATCATGGGAAGCGGTGATGCTTGCGCCTGACCGCTCGCGAAGCAGCAACGGGGTTGGCAGGTAACACGGGTAGCCCGCGTGTCGACTGGCCGGGCCGCTCTGTGGCGTTCGCTTCAGCTGCTCTGAACGGGGTGGCGCATCCAGCACGCTGGCTCCTTGTACGTGCCGAGGTCCCGCTCGCGGTCTATCTCAACGGGGACCAGCGCACCTGGAACGACGTATGAGCCGCTCTCCGGCAGCGCCATCCCCGTCCAGCGCTCCCACTCGGCGACGCTGCCGCTGACGCGCATGGCCGCCGCGGCGGGCCGAACGATCTCTCCCCCGACCCGCTCGTGAACGCGAATCCACGGGTCGAGCGGCCGCCCATCCTCTCGCCGCCAGCGGATGTAACGGTCGATCGGGATGAGGGGATAGCGGTGCTTATCGGTCGGGCGTACCGGTGCGACGAGCTCGGTGAGGCCATGGCGGCCAACTACCTCCGCCATCGCCCTGATCGCCTCACCGCTGATCCCGTGGCCGAGCCGCTCGGGGCTGACGACGATCATCAGCGCCGAGGCGGCGGTGGCGGTCGCGCCCTCGCGCAGGCAGGCGACTCCATCCTCGAGCACCGCATCGACGCCGCCGTCTGGGAGGGTGTGCGGGTGCCGGTCCCAGCGGATCGGGGATGCAGTTGCCGACTGCCACGAGCGACTCGCTTTTCTCGTCGATTAGCGCGAATTGGTAGTCCGGTGCGAGCTCGTAGAGGGAGCTATACCCAGATGTTGTGGACGGGCGTGAGGAGAAGGGCGGCGTACCCTCCCGGTTTCTGAAGACCGATGCCGGCGAAGCCGGCGAGGAGGGCACGCCATGGGTGATGTTACGAGGATCGCGGA
>JBOGXT010000378.1:0-5432 GCA_050694635.1 Thermoleophilaceae bacterium | reverse complement strand
GTCGGTACGCGGCCACTCGCCGCGATCGAAATGGAGTGTGGCTGGAGAGCGCGGACTCGCGGGCTCGCCGCCGCCGGTCGCGAGCGCGAACCCGCACGCGCGCGCCGCACGAGTGGGCTGCCGCGAGCGTCCGGGCAGCCGCAACACCACTGCGGCGCCGGCTGAGGACCGGTTCAGGGAGAGTTGGAGTCGCTGCCAGAGCACAGGATCGGGCGGCGCGACGCTCTCGCCGCGTCCCGGACGCCCAGCGCGATCAGCCACGCTTGACTCGGAGCAGCCGCGCGAAGACGACGATCCCGTTCACGGGCGCTGTAGAGCGGGTGGCAGGCGCTCAGGATCAGGCGCTCAGGATCAGGCGCTCGTGGGACACGCGGCGCTTGACCCAGACCTCGTTCGGCCGGACGATCCTCGTCTTCTCGACGGCGTAGACGAAGCGTCCGTAGGGCATCTCGGCGATGGCGAGCTGTCGCGGCCGGAGCCGGTCGATCGCCCGGAACGGCGCGCCGTACGTCGTGCGGTGGCCGGCAATGCCGACCGTGCCACCCTGGCCGGGCAGCGGCGTGTCGGGATAGTGGCCGGGGCCGGAGCGGAGGGTGGCGGTGTCCGTCCCCTCGGCGATCACGTAGGAGCGGCCGAGCGCCGGCAGCTCGATCCTCCCGAGCGCGTCGCCGGCTCCGGTCTCCCGCGCAAGCCGAGAGGCCTGCGCGGCCCCTGCGGCGGGACGGTCGCCGGCACTTCGCCTGAAGCGCTGCTCGGTGGCCGACAGCTCACGTTCGAGACGATGCTGTTGCGCCGCGGCGAGCAGGGCCGAAACGGGTTCCTGCCACGCGAGCGTGATGGCGGCGTCAGCGACCAGCAACGCGCCGCTCGTGACCATTACCGATGCCACGAACCGGAGGGCCACGCGCAGCGGCTGCCGGTGTGAGCGCACGACCGCCGCCTAGAGATACTCCCGGTGCGGGTAGCAGTAGGTGAATCCGCGCGGGAGCGCCCGGATCACTGGGTGCCCGGTCCGGCGTGCGTGGGCGGTGGCGTGGCCGCTCGAGGAGTCACAGCAGCCCACGTGGCCGCAGCTCAGGCAGACGCGCAGCGGGGTCTGCACGCCGCACTCCTCGCAGGCATCGGCCCTGGGGCTGGCGGGTTTGTCGATTGCCTCGAGGTGCTCGCATGAGCGTTGCTCGGGCTTGCGCCGGAGCTGATCGGTCAGCCGCAACCTGCTCCTCTCGCCGGGTTCGCACCTGAGACCCGCGCGCACCCGGCGACGATTCAGGCCAGCGAACCTTCGGGTGCTCGCTCGCAGCGAGCAGGGCTGCGGCGAGCGCGCCCATCGCCGGCCAGAGCAGGTAGTAGTTGTTGAAGGTGCGGCCGATGAAGAGCAGCGCCAGCAACGAGATCGAGAACGCCGCGGCGCCCAGCCAGGGCTCGCGCGAGCGCCACTGCTGGCGCAGAAGCCACACGGTCAGCGGTAGCCAGACAAGCAGCGCCAGCGCCAGGAAGGGATATGCGCCCTCGCGGTCGGCCACAACGCCGAGCCGCACGAGGATCGCCGAAAGACCGTAGCCCACGATGCGGTAGGCGCCGGCGCCGAACTCGACCGTGTCCTCGTAGAACGCGACCGGGTCCGCCGCCGCGAACGGCAGCACGCCGGCGACCACCACAAAGGCGAAGCTGCCGCCCACCCGCAACAGCTCCGCCCGGGGGAGCTGCCGCTGCAGCAGCATCAGCGCGAGGAACGGGACCGCCACCGCGGCGAACTGCTTGAGCAATATCGCGGCGGCGAGGCTCGCCGCGGCGAGGCGGTAACGCTCCCTGGAGTAGAGCGCGAACGCCAGCAGCAGGAACAGGATGCTCGGCGCGTCGTTCTGCCCGAACCAGGCCGAGCGCACGGCGATCGGGTTGGCGGCGACCACGGCCGCGGCAACGAGACGCATGGTGAACGGCGCTCGGAACAGCAACATCACCAGGCCCGAGGCGAGCGTCGCGACGAGGACCACAGCCGGTAGTCGTCAAAGGGGGGTTGGCAGCAGCCGCCACGGGGCGGCGGTCAGTGCGCTGCCGGGGAAGTAGGCGTTGTGGCGCAGGGCCACCTCGCGGGCGCGCACGGCATCCGAGGCCGTGCCGTCACGGGTGTAGAAGCGCTCCAGGCCTGAGAAGCTTCGGCCACGTGCCAGGCGACGTCGACGACGACCGGCTCGTGGAGACCTGGGTCGAGGTCGCGCTCGCCTACGCCCGCGCGCGCGGCATTGACCGCGGGGCCGTGGTGTGAGCGTGGGGGTGGTGCGCCACCCGATCTTGTCCGCTTGTCAGGTCGGTGAACGTGACCTCGAAGGTGTCGGCCCGCTTGGCGTCGGCGGCAGGCGCGGCCGCCAGCACGGCCAGCGCCGCCACGGCGGCGGCCAGCCCCTGGATGCGCTTCATCCCGTCCCCTCTCGTCGGGTTATCCCCTTCGGCCGACCCTGGGCGGCGGCGGATCTTTCGAGACGCTTGCGAGAAGCTGAACAGTCAGCCTCGGCTCGCGAGCGCGATCCTCATGCCGAGGCTGGCTGCGAGCACCGCCACCAGGACGGCGGCGAGCGCCCGCTCGAGCCGTCCCTGCAGCAGCCAGACTGCGCCGGCCGCCAGCCAGCCGCTCGCGAACAGCGCCGGCACGGCGCGCATAAGGGCAACGACCGCCCGCGCCGCGACGCCGCCACCGACGCGGGTCGACGGGCTCATGCCTCGATCCGGGCGTCGGGCACGAATGCCGCGAGAGCGAACCAGAACTGCTGGTCGTGGCGGACCGGCTCGAGCCGCTCGCCGGCCAGCTCGCCCGCCACCGCCCGGCCGGCGATGTCCCAGCGCGACCCTGTCTCGCGGTCCACGAAGCCGCCGGCGCGCCGCTCGAAGCTGAGCCGCCGGCCGTCCAGGCGCGGATCGAAGGCGGCGGCCGTGCCGACGTCGCGCGAGCCTTCGATGCTCGGCGCGTCGAGCGGCGATACGACCCCGCGCTTGTAGAACACCACGACCGGGCGCCCGCCCGCCTCGGTCTCGACCACCGGCTCGCGCACGAGCCGGCTGAACGGCACGACGACGGTCTCGTCCTCGGCGAAGATGGCCACGACGCGCTCCTTGGGCGGCAGCCGATCGTCGGTCTCGCCGTCGAACAGGAACGGTTCCGAGTCGGGCTGGTCGTAGCCGGCGTAGGGGTTGCTGCCGTAGTCGCGCTCGACGCCCGTGTCGCGCGAGAGCACGTCGCCGCCGGGGTGGATGCGCTTGAAGTCGGCCCAGCTGAGCGTCTGCGAGGGCAGCACCTTCAGGTTCGTCCCGGTGAGCTCGCCGACCACGGCCTCGGCCGACAGCTGCTGCCACCAGGACTCGGTCTGACGGTCCCACATGACCAGGTCGGAGCGGCGCAGATTGCCGGTCGTCCCGAAGGTCAGCGTGCGGCCGCCGACCCGCCGATCGAAGACGAGCGAGGAGTTGCAGAGCGGGCAGTAGGTGACCGCGATCGGCCGGCCGCCGAGCGTGTCGTTGACGATCTCGTGCCAGACGAGGATCTGGAGCGGGTAGGCGCGCACCCGGTCGCCCAGCTCGACCGCCAGCACCGGCTCGCGCGCCGAGAGCCACTCATCGGCGTCGGCCTGAGAGGTGGGCTTCGGCTCGTCGACCGGGGGGATGCCGTCGCGCGGCGGGCCGCCCGACTGGAACTCCGACAGCGGCACGCTGTGCTTGGAGAAGTCGGTCTCCCAGCCGCTCGTGTCGAACCTCAGCACCTCGCTGCCGCCACCGCGAGCCGGAGCGTTCTGGCGCGACGGCTCGTCGTCGCCGGCGACCGCGACGATCACCAAGGCGACCACGAGCGCGAGCGTGGCGATGAGCCAGAGGCGTTTCATCTGCAAGTTCGACCCAGCCGGCGAGCACAGGGTTCGAGCCCGCTGTGAATCGTGGAGCCGCTGATGGGCGTCAAAGCTGGGATGGAGAGACGCTACGACCTGGTCGTCCTCGGCGGGGGCACCGCGGGGCTGATCGCCTCGCTGTATGCGGCGCGCGCCGGCGCGCGGGTGGCGCTCGTGGAGCAGGCCGAGCAACCGGGCGGCGACTGCCTGTTCACCGGCTGCGTCCCCTCCAAGAGCCTGATCGCGTCCGCCCAGCGCGCCCATGAGATGCGCACCGCCGACGGGCTCGGCCTCGAGCCGTCCGAGCCGCCGATCGACTTCGCCCGGGTGATGGAGCGCGTGCAGGCGGTGATCCGCCGGGCCGGCGTGCGCGACACGGCCGAGCATCTCGAGTCCGAGGGTGTCGAGGTCGTGCGCGCCTTGGGCCGCTTCGGCCGGCCGGGCGTCGTCGCGGCGGGGGAGCGCGAGCTGCGCTTCCGGGCGGCGGTCATCGCGACGGGCTCGCGGCCGGCCGTGCCGCCCATTCCAGGGCTCGGGGAGGCCGACTTCCTCACCAACGAGACCGTCTTCGACCTGCGCGAGCTGCCAGCCCGGATCACGGTGCTGGGTGGCGGCCCCGTGGGCTGCGAGCTCGGCCAGGCCTTCGCCCGGCTGGGGAGCGGCGTCGAGATCGTCGAGGCGGCGCCGGTCCTGCTGCCGGGCGAGGACCGGAGGCCGGTCGCTTCATCGCCGACACGCTCGCCCGCGAGGGCGTCGCGCCCCGGCTCGGCGCACCGGTGACCCGCGTGGAGCCGCAGGACGGAGGCGGCGGCGTGCTGCTCGCAGGACAGCGGCGGATCGAGTACGAACGGCTGCTGGTGGCGCTGGGGCGCCGGCCGGCCGGCGAGGACATCGGCCTCGGGAATGTGGGCGTCGAGCTCGACGCCCGCGGCTTCGTAAAGGTGGATGCTCGCCTGCGCACCACGGGCGACCGGATCTGGGCGGCGGGCGACGCCGTCGGCGGCATGTACTTCACCCACGTGGCAGGCCACCAGGGACTGACGGCGATGGCCAACGCGCTGTTTCGCGCCCGCCGCTCGTTCGACTACTCACTGGTGCCGCGTGTGACGTTCACCGACCCCGAGGTGGCCAGCATCGGCCTGAGCGAGGCGGAGGCGCGCGAGCGCCTCGGCCGCGACCCGCTCGTGCTGCGCCACGACTACGCCGAGTCCGACCGGGCCGTCACCGCGGCCACGGCGCGCGGCTTCGCCAAGCTGGTGACCGGACGCCGCGGGCGGCTGCTCGGCGCGACCGTGGTGGGGCCGGCGGCTGGCGAGTCGATCGCCGAGCTCGCCGCGCTGATTCGGCAGCGCGGAACCGTGGCCGACCTGTCCCAGGCCATCCACGCCTATCCGACCTACGGCGAGGGACCGGCCCGCGCCGCCGAACAGTGGTGGACCCACCGCTTCCTGACCCCGCGCGGGCGGCGCCTGCTGCGGCCGCTGCTCGCGACGCTGCGCTCGCTCGACCGTCCGCGCGGCCGCCCATGAGGCGCCTGCCCGGCTTCGAGCTCGATCG
>JBOGXT010000377.1:0-3004 GCA_050694635.1 Thermoleophilaceae bacterium | reverse complement strand
GGGCAGGCGCTCGTACGCGATCGGCTCCCCGAGCATGCTGCGAGCGGCGGCCGGCGCCTGGTTCAGCGCGTTGGCCCAGTGCTCGACCCGGATGCGCTCGCCGTAGAAGGGGTGGTGAGGGTTGGCGACGTCGCCGGCGGCGAACACTCCGGGCACGCCGGTCCGGAGCTGCTCGTCGACGAGGATGCCGTTGTCGACCGGGATGCCGGCCTGGGCGGCGAGACCGGTGCGCGGCTCGACGCCGACTCCCACCACGGCGAAGTCGCACTCCAGCTCGTGCCCGTCGCTGGCTCGGACGCGCTCGACCGCTCCGTCGCCCTCGAACGCCTCGACGCCGGTTCCCATCAGCATCCGCACACCATGGTCGGTGTGGATGTCGCGGTAGATGGCGCCCACCTCGGTGCCCATGACACGCTCGAGCGGGACGGATGCCGGATCGAGGACTGTGACCTCGAGGCCGCGCTGACGGGCGGAGGCCGCGACCTCGGCGCCGATCCAGCCCGCCCCGACCACGACCACCGCGCCGCCGCGGTCCAGCCGCTCGCGCAGGGTGTCGGAGTCCTGGACGCTGCGCAGGTACAGGACTCCATCGAGCTCTGCCCCGGGAATCGACAGGCGGCGCGGCTCGGCCCCCGTTGTCAGCAGCAGTCGGTCGTAGCGCAGCAGCTCGCCGTCGTCGAGCTCGAGCTCGGAGCTCGAGGTGTCGAGGCTCACCGCCGTGCGGCCTAGGTGCAGCTCGATGTCCTGCTCGGCGTAGAAGCACTCGTCGTGGACGTAGACCTTCTCGCGGCTCACCTCGCCGCGCAGGTAGTCCTTCGACAGCGGCGGCCGCTCGTAGGGGCGCTCGTCCTCGGCGCCGACGAGCACGACGCGCCCGTCGAAGCCCTCTTCGCGCAGCGTCTCGGCGGCCTTGGCGCCGGCGAGACTGGCGCCGACAATGACATGGGTCTGCCTACTGGTCATAGGAACTCCTCGTGGTAAGGGCCAGGAACTCCTGGCGGGTGCGGGCGTCGTCGCGGACCAGGCCACGCAGCGCCGAGGTAACGGTCTTGGCGCCGAGCTTCTGAACGCCGCGCAGCGACATGCACAGGTGCTCGGCCTCCAGCACGACCCCGACGCCCTTTGGCTCGAGCTCGCGCTGAAGCCAGCCGGCGATCTGCGTGGTCAGCCGTTCCTGGATCTGCAGGTCGCGGCTAAAGAACTCGACGACGCGGCCGAGCTTGCTCAGGCCGATGATCCGCTCGCCCGGGAGATAGCCGATATGCGCGACGCCGTGGAAAGGGAGCAGGTGATGCATGCAGAGCGAGTGGAACGGGATCGCCCGCGCGACGATCAGCTCGTCGTAGCCGTCGTCGTTGGGAAAAGTGGTTACCCGAAACGGCTGCGGTGTCAGCAGCTCGGCATAGGCGTCGGCGACCCGGCGAGGCGTCTCCTCGAGAGTGTCGGCATCGACGTCGGCGCCGACCGCCCGCAGAAGATCGCGAGCCGCTCGTTGCACCGCCGCATGGTCGACGCGGCGAGGTCCGGTACCGGGGCCGGACGGCCCCGCGACGGCGAGCGCGGAGACGCGGTGATCGTTCACGGTCATGCCAAGTTTGCGTCTGGCGCGCACGAGTTCTTACCGGGGGGATGACCGTTGACGCCCATCGCACGCCGGTAAGAGATCGACGCGCACTGACGCTCAATACACATGGACATACGCCTGAAGCGCGCGTACGAGCCCGCGGCACCGGCAGACGGCTATCGCGTACTGATCGACCGGCTGTGGCCGCGCGGCGTCTCGCGCCACCGGGCCAAGCTCGACGACTGGGACAAGGAGCTGCCCCCGAGCGCGGAGCTGAGACAGTGGTTCGGGCACGACCCGAGGCGCTTCGAGGAGTTCCGCCGGCGCTACATCGAGGAGCTCCGCAACGAACGTCCGCGGCTCACGGCCCTCCGGCGCCGGGCGCGGGACGGCGCGCTCACGCTCGTCTACTCAGCTCATGACACCGAGCACAACGACGCCGTCGTCCTCGCGGAGGTCCTCCGACGCGGCCTGCCGAAGGGTCAACGCTCCCCGGATGGCACGAACGGCAGGGGTTCCCGAGCATGAAGCGAGCGATAGGAGCACAGGCGGGGGACAGGCTCGCCGTCGAGCGATGGGTCGACGAAGGCGGCCATGTCGCCCCAGACGCTCAGAAGCCTTCCCGTCCACACGTCCTGATCGCTGGCGGCGGGGTGGCGGGGCTGGAGACGCTCCTCGCGCTGCATGCCCTGGCCCCGGATCGTATGGACGTCACCATCCTCGCGCCCGAGCTGAAGTTCACGAATCTCTCGATGGCCGTTGAGCAGCCGTTCAATGTCCAGCGCGTGCGCGGCCTCAGGCTGGAGGACACCGCTGCCGAGCTCGGCGCTCACTGGCACCGTGGAGCGCTCGACCGCATCGAGCACGACCGGCACCGTGTGGTCACCAAGGACGGTGAGGAGCTTCCCTATGACCGGCTCGTGCTCGCCTTGGGCGCCCTCCCAGAGAGCGAATGGCACGGGCAGGGAGTGCTCACCTACCACGGCGGTCGCGATGGCCCCGACTACCGCTTGCTGCTGCACCAGCTGCGCGAGGGCCGCATCGACAAGGTGGCGTTCGTCAAGCCGGGAGGTGCGAGCTGGCCGCTGCCGCTGTACGACCTGGCGCTGCTGACCGCAGCCGAATGCGCAGCGCACGACCGCAAGGGGGTCGAGCTGAGCCTCATCACCCCCGAGCGGGAGCCGCTCGGCATCTTCGGCAACCGCGCCAGCGCCGTGATCCGCGCACTGCAGGACCAGTCCGGAGTCACGCTGCACACCAGCAGCTACGGCGTACCGAATCCGCCCGGATGGCTCGACATCTCCCCCGGCGACCGGTCCGTGCCAGTGGACCGCATCGTCACCGAGCCGCGCCTGGCCGGCCCGTCGCTGCGCGGCATCCCCAGCGGACCTGACGGATTCATCCGCACAGACCCCCATGGCCGGGTGCCCGAGCTGGACG
>JBOGXT010000376.1:0-17346 GCA_050694635.1 Thermoleophilaceae bacterium | reverse complement strand
ACGCCACCACGCGCCGCGCCCCCCGGCCCTGCTCCTCGGCTACGCGCGCGAGCTTGTCCGGGCTTCGCCCACCGAGGACGAAGTCGGCACCGCGCCGCACGAGCTCGTCGGTCACCAGCCGGCCGGTGTAGCCCGTGGCGCCGTAGAGGACGATCACGGCCGCCGCCCGGTTTCGGCGATGCGCGCCGCGCCCTCGACCCAGCGCTGGTGGAAGTGGCGCACGGCCGGCCGCAGCACCGGCCCGAGCAGGCCGACGGCGCGCCCGCGCTGGGTCTCCTCCGTGCGGATCTCGCAGCCCGTGGCGGTCGGCGTCAGCACCCAGCCGTGGTGGCCCACCGAGCCGAGCCCGCCGCCGGTCCACGCCAGCCGGTACGGGGTCTCGAGCTCGGTGACCTCGGTGGTCACCGGCGCGCCGAACGTCACCCACGAGAAGCGCGTGCCCAGCGCGAGCTCCGGCCACGGGCCGGCGCGGTGCCTGACGCGCAGGGCGTTGCCATAGAACTCTCGCCAGCGGTCGGGGCGCACCAGCCACGCCCATACCGCCTCGGGATCTGCGCCGGACGCGCAGGCGTTGACCTCGTGCAGGGCGGCGCCGGCCGGCTCGTGACCCTCCGGCCAACGAACCGTGGCACCCCGTCCGCACGAGGAGCCGGTGGTCACCGCCCTAGACCTTCCCCGGGCGCGGGAACTGGGTGGAGACGAAGCGGTCCCACATCCGGGCGGTCATCAGGCGCCGCTGGTTGACCATCACGTGCGCCGACGGCGTGACGCGGTAGCGGATCTTCGGCGAGCGGGCCGCGATCGCACGCTCGATCGCCTTCGCCACGGCCTCCGGGCCGCCGCCGAGCCGCGCCAGCGGGCCCTTCTCGTAGACATCCCTGGTCGCCTGCGCGACCGACGCGTTGAACGCGGCGTAGGGGCCGTCCGCGGCGCCCACCTCGGCCGCCGCGGTCGCCGAGAACTCAGTCCGGATGATGCCCGGTTGGATGACGACGACGTCGACGCCGAAGCCCTTGACCTCGAAGCGCAGGGCGTCGCTGATCGCCTCGACGGCGTACTTGGTGGCGTGGTATGCGCCGCCCCCCGGGAAGGTGAAGTTGGCTCCCATCGAGCTGATGTTCACGATCCGGCCGAAGCCTTGTTCGCGCATGCCGGGCAGCACGAGCTGGCACATCCGCATGAGGCCGAAGACGTTGGTCTCGAACTGCCGCCGCACAGCGTCGATCGCGACGCTCTCGATCGCGCCGGACTGGGAGTAGCCCGCGTTGTTGACCAGCACCCCGACGGCGCCCTGCTCGGCCACCACGCACTCGACGGCGGCCCGCATCGATTCCTCGTCGGTCACGTCGAGCGCCAGCGTGCGGCAGCCGGCGGCCTCTAGGACTGCGATCGCGTCGGCACGCCGCGCGGTCGCGTAGACGACGTGGCCGGCGCCGGCGAGGCGCTCGGCCGTAGCCCGGCCGATCCCCGTTGAGCAGCCGGTGATGAGGACCGCCTTGGAGGTCTTGCTGTCGTTCGCCATCCGGTCAAATTAGACAAGAGTTGCATGAAATGTCAAGGACATGCATGATTGGGGACATGGCCCGCGCCCCCACCACGACCCGCGCCGAGATTACGCGCGCCGCCCTCCTGGACGCTGCGCTGCAGGAGTTCTCGACCTTCGGCTTCCGCCGCTCGTCGATGGAGAGCGTCGCCCGCCGGGCCGGAGTGTCACGCGCCACCCTCTACACCCACTGGAGCGGCAAGAACCAGCTGTTTCGAGCGCTCGTCGATCAGCTCCACAAGGAGCACCTCGAGGCGATGGAGAGCTCGCTCGTCGTTCGCGAGGCCGGCCTCGAGGCGCGGCTATACGCCCTGCTCGAGGCGCGCTTCCTGCGTTTCGTCGAGCTGACATCGGGCTCGCCCCACGCCGCCGAGCTCTACGACCAGCACGGGCGCCTTTGCGGGGATGTGGCCCGCGCCTCTCACGAGCGCTCCGAGCGGCTGCTGGCGCGTACGCTGCGCGACGCGGCCGCCGCCGGCGATGTCGACCTCGAACGCATCGGCCTGACGGCCGCCCGCGTCGCGGCGGTTCTGTTGGACTGCGCCCACGGAGCGAAGGGCGAGGATCCCTCGGCTACCACGCCGGAGCAGTTTCGCGAGCGCCTTCACCACGCCGTGCGAGTGCTCGTCCGAGGGCTCCAGGCGCGGCCGTGATCGGCTCGGCCTCGTTGTCGGCGCCCGGGTTCGAGGGCGTCGCCGCAAGGATCGCGCCGCACGTAGCCGGCGTCGAGGACGTGTCGAGGTCGGCCTCCCCGGACGCGAGCCGGACCTTGCCCGGACCGAGGATCACCGGAGACGCTCGGTGGTGCCACTTTCGAGGACCGCCCGCGCCAGATGCTCGAGCGCTTGGGCGCTGGGCGATCACGATGCACCCACGGGTATGGCGAGGTCGCCGATGCCGATGTCTGAGACCGCCGGGCTGGTCGAGCTTCGGGCGAGAAGGTCTAGGGCGAGTCGGGCTCGGCGAACGCGCTCTCGGGTCATCGCTACGGCGGTCGTCTCGAGGTGCCGGCCGGACGGATAGATGTCCGGTGCGTTGCGTAGTCCGAATTTGACGTACACCGGGGCTGCTACCTGAATCAGACGGGCGAGCTCGGTCTGCCGGACGAATCCACCGAGGCCGTCGGGCGCCTCGATGTATACGTCGAGCGGGAGGGAGGTGACTGCGCGGACCGCGGCGATCATCGGCAGCGTCAGGTCCGTCACCAGGTTGATCGTGTTCGCGCCGAGGCGGGCGATGACGCGGGCGGTCGCCGCGTTGGCGACGGGGAGCATCGCGGAGACCTTGGCCTGCATATCCGGCGGCAGGTGGCCGGCGGCGCGCAGCTCGGAGAACGCCGCCAGGAGGCCGATGTCGGCGATGAGGACGCTACGGAAGCCGTGGTTTGCCGCGTGCTGGATCTCGTCCAGCGCCGCGGCGAGATCCCCCATGCCGCGCGAGACCGGTGCCACTGCAGCGCCTTGGGGCGCACGTGCGCTCGCGGAGGCCCCCCAGGCTGCGCATGGTCGTGCGAACAGGCTTACCTCGCGCCGCTCGCGTCGAGCGGTCGCCGCCATGTCGGCCAGCTCGACTTCGGTGAGCATCCCGACACCGGAACCCTGGGAGAAGCGATGCACCGGGACGTCGAGTCGCTCCGCCTCCTCGAGGGCGGCCTCGAGACATGCCGGCCCCTCCACGCTGGGAATCTCTATGCGGTACTCCGCACCGTCGGGGAAGCGGATCGAAGAGGCAGGGAGGCGGTCGAGGTCCGCGCCGGGCAAGCCCACGGCCGCGAGCAGATCGGCGGATGAAGCCATGGCTGTCACGACCACAGCTCGAGACCGCCGACGCCGAGCTCAAGGCGCTCGATAGCGCCGTGCTCGTCCTCGACGACGAACAGCGATGCTGTGCCATCTGTGGCGAAGGCGCAGTTCGTTGGCGCCGAGCCGCGTAGATCATGACGACGCGCCACGTGTCCGTCCCGGTCGAGGGTTGTCACGTCGCCTTGTCCGAAGACCGCGATGTACAGACGTCCGGTGGAGTCGAATGCCATGCCGTCGGGACCACGGAAGCCGCTGCCCTGCCAGTCGGGGTCGAGCACGTTGCCGAACAGCTCGCGTCGCCAGGGAGGGCCGGGCCGGTAGCGATAGACGTTGCCGCTCATGGTCTCCGTGACATGGAGCATGCGGTCGGGTCCGAAGGCGATTCCGTTCGCGAAGGAGAGGCCGCGATCGAGCACGGCGCCCTCGCCGCTCGCTCGGTCGAGCCGGAACACCTTGCCGTCAAGCGGGACGGCCTCCCAGCCCTGTCTCGGCACGTCACCGTCCATGAAGTCGGTCACGAGCGTGCCCGAGTCGGTGAGATAGATGGCGCCGTCGGGCCCGAAGCAGAGATCATTCGGCCACAGGAGCGGTTCGCCGGCGATGCGATCGGCGATCCAATCGACCTTGCCGTCGAGGCTGAGGCGAAGCAGCGCCGGGTCTAGGGACTCGGCCACCCAGAGCGTGTCGTCGCGGCTGTAGGCCAGGCCATTGGGCCGGCCGGTGACCGCCAAGCGCCGGTGGCTTCCGTCGGTCGCGACGCGGGTCACGCATCCGCGCGAGCGGGCGAGCTCGGTCACGATCAATGAGCCGTCTGGGAACGCGACCGGGCCCTCGGGGTACCCGAGGTCGGTCGTGACGAGGCTCGACAGGGCGGCGCTCATCGGAGGCTTCCGGCGCGGACCTTGGCCAGCGAGGCGGCGAGGTCGAGGATCGCGTCCTCCTGGCCGGCGACGACACGTCGTTCTCCTAGGCCGACGAGGATGTCCCGGGCGTCCACGTCGTATCGTTCGGCCGCTTCTCGAACGTGGCCGAGGAAGCTCGAGTAGACGCCGGCGTAGCCGAGTGTGATGGTGGTGCGATCGACGGTCGGCGGGTGGCTCATCAGCGGGCGGACGCAATCGTCGGCAGCGTCTTGAACCTTCCAGAGATCGACGTTCGTCTTGATGTCGAGCCGATGCAGCACGGCGGCGAGAGCTTCGAGCTGGCAGTTGCCCGCGCCGGCGCCGAAGCCGGCGAGGCAGGCGTCGACCACGCTGGCTCCTTCCTCGATTGCCGCGACGGTGTTGGCGACAGCCAGGCCGAGGTTGTTGTGGGCGTGTACGGCGACCTCGACGTCGCTCGGCAGCGCCGCGCGGAGCGCGCCGATTCGCGCTCGGACGCCGTCTGTCGTCAGCGCGCCGGCGGAGTCGGCGATGTAGAGCACCTCGGCGCCGGCGTCGGCCAGGATGGCGGCATTCTCTGCGAGCTTTGTCGGCTCGGCCAGGTGGGTCATCATCAGCCCGCCGGCGGCCTTTGCCCCGAGCGAGCGCGCCAGTCCCACGTGCTGGATGCCGATGTCGGCCTCGGTGCAGTGCGTCGCGATCTTGAACAGCGTGGCCCCGCTTTGGTGCGCGGCTCGCATGTCGTCCTGGGTGGCGATTCCCGGCTGCACGCTCACCGCCAGCTCGGCGCGGCGAACGACGCTCGCCGCTGCTGCGATCAGCTCGCTGTCGCAGTGGGTGGCGAGTCCGTAGTGGAGGCTGGACGCGGCCAGGCCGTCGCCGTGGCCTACCTCGATGGCGTAGACGCCTGCATCGTCGAGCCGCTCGGCGATCGTTGTGACGTTGCGCGGCGTGAGACGGTGGCCGATCGCGTTCGAACCGTCACGAAGCGAGCAGTCGCAGATGCGTACGGTGCGCCGCGTCATCGAGCTCTCCGGGCGGTCGACTCGGCTCGAGCGGCCATCTCTTCACCGACGCGAACGGCGGCTGATGTCATCACGTCGAGGTTGCCCGCGAACCGAGGCAGGTGGTCGCCGGCGCCCTCGATCTCGAGGATGACCGTGGCGGTGTCGTCGTCGACCTCGGCCAGCAGCGATCGGTAGCCCGGCACGTACGTCCGGACACGATCGGTCATGGCGGCGATCGACTCGGCGACCTGTCGCGATTGGCCGTCTCTGACGCGCGCGTAGACCGTTGCGCGCATGGTGATCGGCGGCTCGGCGGGGTTGAGCACGATGATCGCCTTCCCGGACTCGGCGCCGCCGACCCGTTCGACTCCATCGGCCGTGGTTCGCGTGAACTCGTCGATGTTCTGTCGAGTGCCAGGGCCCGCGCTGCGGCTGGCGATGGTCGCGACGACCTCGGCGTACGGCGTGGGGGCAGCGCTGCTGATCGCGTGGACGATCGGGATCGTGGCCTGGCCGCCGCAGCTGATGAGGTTGACGTTGGGCGCGTCGAGGTGGTCGGCTAGGTTGACGTGGGGTACGACGAATGGCCCGACGGCGGCAGGGGTCAGATCGATCACCCGCTTTCCGGCTCGGGCTAGCCGCGGTGCGTTGCGCAGGTGGGCTGCCGCGCTGGTTGCGTCGAAGACGAGGCGCACGTCGTCGCGCGCGAGCACGGCCTCCAGCCCCTCGGCGCTGGCCGCGATGCCCAGCCGCCTCGCATGCTCCAAACCTGGCGAGTCGGCGTAGATGCCGGCCATGAGCACCGGACGCAGGGTCGAGCTGCGGGCGAGCTTGACGAGCAGATCGGTGCCGATGTTCCCCGGGCCGAGCACGGCGACCGGCGTGCGCTGTTTGGTGGAAACCATGCTTTCTACGGTCCGTCGTAGGCGATCACGTCGATCTCGACCCGCATGCCCGGCACCGCGCCGAGATCGCTGCCGACCGTGGTGCGCGCCGGGCGCGGCTCCGGGATCCGCCGGGCGTAGACGGCGTTGAAGCGGGGAAACTCGCTCGGATCGGCCAGGTGGACGCTCGCCTTGACGACGTCGGCGAGCGTCGCGCCAGCGGCGTGAACGATCGCTTCGAGGTTGTCGATGACCAGCTCGGTCTGCTCCTCGATCGTCTCGCCGCTGAGCGTTCCCGAGTCGGGTGCGATCGGCCCGCAGCCGGTCACATAGATGAAGTGGCCGGCGCGGACGCCCTGCGAGTAAGCGCCGAGTGGCGGGCCGGCTTGCGAGGTGCTGATGATTTCCTTTGGCATCTAGCTCCTTCCATCGCGGTTACGTCGAACAGCCCCTGGCAGCGACTGGCCACCCGTCCACTACTCGCTCTCCGCGGACTACGACGAGCTCATCTGCCATCCCGACGACCGCGGACGCATATGAGGGGATCAGACGTAGCCTCGTTCCGACAGGGACAGGAGGAGCGAAGGGAGCCAGCTCGGCAATTCCGTGCTCCTCGTTGAGGCGGGTCACTCGCACGTTTCCGCCGAGCGCGATGGCGTAGGCATCGCCAATCGCGGGGCCTGCCGCGGACAGGGTCTTGCTGCCGGCGTCGAAGGTCACGCGACCGGAGGGAGATGCGCTGACGACCGTGGCGAGAACCGTGAGGGCGACCGCATCCGCTGATGCCGTCCCGTGCGTGAGCTGGGCGCCGTCCATGAAGGCGTAGGCGCCGGCTCGAACCTCGGTTAGCCCTGCTGTCGAGGCGGCGCCGGGTCCCGTGGCGGTAGATCCGGCGATGACCCTCTCGACGGAAAAGCCGCGGCTGCGGAGCTCACGCGCGAACGCGGTGATGAGCTTTCCTTCCCGCACTCCAGCTGCCCAGGGGCCCTCGCGGCAGGCCTCGGCGGTGCCCATGCCCACGTAGGTCGCCACGCCATCGAAGGTGACCGCCGGTAGCCGTTCGATGAGCCGGCAGAGCTCCGCTGCGGCGTCTACCGCGTCCGGGGCGAGCCCGCAACGGCCGAGGCCGCCGTCGACCTCGAGCAGGACGCGGATCGTGCTGTCCGCCTCGACCGCGGCACGCGAGAGGGCGCGCACACCGGTGGGGCTGTCGGTATGGACGGCGATACGGGTGGCCCTGGCGAGCTCTGCGACGAGGCCCGCGCCGGACGCGCCGACGACCGGAAACGCGACGTCGATCTGAGCCACCCCGTGGTTGGCGAAGACGCGCGCTTCGCTTGGTTTCGCCACGGCCAGGCCGGCCGCCCCATTTGCCAGCTGGCGGTCCGCGAGCTGCAGCGTCTTGTGGGTCTTCGCGTGCGGGCGCAGAGCGACGCCCGCGGCGTCCATGCAGTGCTGGAAGCTGGCCAGGTTCGCTGTGACGCGATCCTCGTCGATGAGTACACACGGTGTCGGCAGCGCGTCGACGCTGCTGTAGAGCGCTTGGGTCGCGGGCCGCTCAGCGCTGGCCGGCATCCCGCTTGCCCGCTGTTGCTTCGACCAACGGCTGGCCGCCGGCGGCCCTGTTGATGAGCTGTTCGACGACGCCGAGCGCCGCGCGATCGTCTGGGGTCTCGGCGACCGTGTCGAGGCCCGTGACGGCCTCCCGCGCGAGAGCGGCAAGCAGGCGCAGGTAGGTCGACGAAAGCGCTACGCGGCCACCCGCAGGGGACTTCGACTCGGCCGGGGTGAACCCGAGCTCCTGCTCGAGGATGGCGTTCAGCGCGGCACTCGCCTGCTGGTGGTCGATCAGCTTGCGGACGAGCAGTGATCCGAGCCCGTCTACAAGAGCGATCAGACGGAGGCTGAGCGCGCCCGGCTCGGTGTCGGGGGTGGTGACGCCTTCCAGGATGGCGTCGCGGACGAGCGACTCGATCCAGGAGCGCCAGCGCGCGAACGACCGCTGCATCACCGGGCGCAGCTCGGGCTCGAACACGGCGGCCGACGAGAGCTCGGTCCACAGGAGCCAGTCCTCGCTGATCTCCGGCTCGTCGCCTAGGTAGAGCGTCAGCAGGCGGGCAAGCCGCTCGACTGCGCTTCCCTGCTCCGGAAGGCGCTGTCGGACCCTTTCGCGACCTCGCTCATCGCCGAATTCATAGGCCTTGGCGAGCAGGTCGTCGCGGTTGGAGAAGTAGTAGTGGATCAGCGTCTTCGACACGCCTGCCTCGTCGGCCACTTCCTGGAGGCTCAGACGGCGCGTCCCGCCTCGCGTTATCACCCGACAGGCGGCCTCAAGGAGCTGGTCGGGTCGATCTCGCCTCGTTTCATCGTTCGCCGTAGGCGCGGAGTTGACAGCCATCGGCAGAGCATACTAACCTAGACTAGATAGTCAGTCATAACTGACCTACCAATCAGTCAAGATGACGAGGCCGAGAAAGGGCCATCGACTTGAGCATCCGTGCACACCTCCTGCCGCTCGGGGACGAGGCGGGTCCCGCTCCGGCTCTGTACGCGCTTTACGGCGTCGATCTCGCGCGCGAGGTCGACAAGCGCCCGACCGGGTGGGAGGAGGATCTCGACTTTGGAGGGGTACGCAGGGCGGGGCTGAGGTCGCCGCTGACCATGTGGCTGATCCAGGGAGCCAGCCTGAACATCGTCGTGGACACCGGGTGCGACATGAGTCCAGAGGCGCGCGCAGACACACGGCGCGTACTCCAACAGCACGCGGTATGGACCGACCATCGGCCCGAGTGGACGGTCGATGCGCAGCTCGCGAGGTTCGGTCTACGCGCAGAGGACATCGACGTCGTGGTCAACACGTGCTGCCACTTCGACCACATCGGGAACAACACACGGTTTCCGAACGCGACCTTCATCGTTCAGCAGCGCGAACTGCCCCTGGCAATCCACCCGCCAGACTGGGCGCTCTACTACTACCCGGAGTTCGCGTTCAACCTCTTGGACGTCCGGGACCGCCTCGAGCTGATCGACGGCGACCTCAAGATCTGCGAGGGCGTGTCAGTGCACCTGATGGGAGGCCACACGCCCGGAACCCAGGTCGTCCTGCTCGATACGGAACTAGGGCGGGTCTGCCTTCCCGGTGATCTTGCACCGTTCTACAAGAACCTCGAATTGGAATGGCCGATGGGAGCGTTCTTCGACGTGGAAGGTGTCGTCCGCGCCTACCGGTGGATGCGCACGCACGCCGACATCACGGTGCCCCATCACGACTGGGGCTTCTTCGCTCGCCACCCCGACGGATGCATCGGATCTGTTGCGGTCGCGGCAGCGGTGACAGGCGACGGAGGGAGGAGCGATGGAACGATCGGATAGCGGACTCTCGCGCGCGGAGCTCCTCAAGCGCGCCGGCGTCTTCTGCGGCGTCGCACTTGCCGGGCCGGGGGCGCTCGCGGCCTGCGACCTCGGATCCGACTCCGATGAGACTCAGCCGGGCGGCACTCCGGCGAGCGGCATCCCTCGCCGCGGCGGGACGCTGCGCGTCGGCTTCATCGGGGGCGGAGCTGCCGAGACGCTCGATCCCAACGCGGCCGTCTCGATAATCGACTCCGCCCGCGCGACCAACCTGTTCGATCCGCTTGTCACCTTGAATCCAGATCTGTCTCTCTCCTACCAGCTGGCGGAGTCGATGGAGCCCAACAGCCGCGCCGACGAGTGGCTGATTACGCTGCGATCCGGGGTGACATGGCACGACGGTTCCCCGCTGACACCCGAGGACGTCATCTTCACGTTCAAGCGAATCGACGATCCGAAGGGGGGACTGAGCGGCAAGGAGGCCACGCGCTTTATCGACTTTGCCAGGCTGCGCAAGGACGGCCCGCGCAGGTTGCGGGTGCCGTTGGTGCGAGCCAACGCGGAGTTCCCCAGCTTCTTCACGATTCCCTACTGGCGAATCGTCAAGGCCGGCTCGACCAACTTCGACAAGCCGGTCGGGACGGGGCCCTTCAAGGTCACGTCGTTCAAAGCGGGGCAGCAGAGCCGATTCGCGCGCTACGGCGACTACTGGCAGGACGACAAGCCTTACGTCGATCAGCTGGTCATGCTTTCGATCCCCGATCAGACGGCACGGCTGAACGCACTCTTGGGCGGTCAGATCGACGCGATGGAAAGCCTCAGCTTCACTCAGGCCCGAGCGGAGAAGGAGGGAAGTCGCGTCCAGGTGCTTGAAGCGCAGGGGTCGAACATCGTCCCGATCTACATGGCGGTGGACACCCGGCCCTTCGACGATCCACGCGTGCGCGAGGCGATGCGTCTGCTCGCCGACCGCAAGGCGCTGCTCGATGCCGCGCAACTCGGCCTCGGCGAGATCGGCAACGACGTGTACGGAAAGGGGCTTCCCTTCTACAACGACTCGCTCGAGCAGCGCGAGGCGGATCCCGAGCGCGCGCGCTCTCTACTCAAGACGGCCGGGCAGGAAGACCTCCGGGTCACGCTGCACTCGTCCACGGCGGCCGCCGGGATGCTCGAATCCGCTCAGGCCTTTGCGGAGCAGGCCAAGGCCGCCGGGGTCAGCGTCTCGGTCAAGAACGAGCCCGCCGACCAGTACTTCGGCGACCTCTACCTGACGCAGAGCTTCGCTCAGTCGCTGTGGTTCACCGAGCCGATCGTGGGCAACCTCTCCAAGGCGCTGGTCAAGGGCGCGCCTTTCAACGAAACGCGCTGGAACAGCGCCCGGTTCCAGCAAACCTACGACCAGCTGCTCGCCGAGCTGGACGAGGAGCGTCGCGGGACCCTCTACGACGACCTTCAGCAGCAATTGTGGAATGACGGCGGCTACCTGATCTGGGGCTTCTTCCCTCTGCTCGACGGGCTCTCGAAGGAGGTGCAGGGCGTAGTGGCGAATCCCGCGCAGCCGCTTGGCAACTACGACTTCAAGAGCTATTGGCTCGAGTGAGCATCCGCCGTCCTGTGGCGGCGCGCCGGCCGATGCTGCGCTTTCTCGGGCGCCGCATCGCAGCCAGCGTCGTGTTGCTGTTCGTGGCGTCGGTCCTGATATTCGCGGGGACCCAGCTGCTGCCCGGAGACGCCGCCACCGCGGTACTCGGCCGCAACGCCACGCCGGAGGCGCTAGCGGACGTCCGCGCCGAGCTCGAGCTCGACCGGCCCGTCATCGAGCGATACTCGAGCTGGCTCGGCGGGTTCGTGAGCGGCGATCTCGGTCGATCGCTTGCGTCACGGCAACCGGTCTCCGATTTGGCCGGCGACCGATTCGTCAACTCGGCCGTCTTGGCGTTCCTGACCGCGGTGGTGCTCTTCCCGCTGGCCATAGGCCTCGGGGTGCTCGCAGCCGTGCGCCGTGGCCGCGCGGTAGACCACGCCATCTCGGGACTCTCGCTCACCTTCATCGCGGCACCCGAGTTCGTCCTGGGCACGTTTCTGGCGCTCATCTTCGCGGTCAACCTCAAGCTCGTTCCGCCCGTTTCCTTGCTTCCCCCTGGCTCTTCGCCGCTCTCGGAGCCGTCGTTGCTGGTTCTGCCGGTGGCAACGCTGGTTCTGGTTGGAGCCGCCTACATGATCCGCATGGTTCGCGCCGGGATGATCGAGGCGCTCGCCTCCGATTACGTGCAGATGGCACGCCTACGTGGCGTCAGCGAACGGCGGGTCGTCCTCAGCCATGCCCTTCGCAACGCACTCGCGCCAACGGTGCAGGTCGCCGCCCTGACCCTGCAGTGGCTCATCGGCGGCATCGTCATCGTCGAAACGGTGTTCGCCTACCCGGGGATCGGCCAAGGCCTGGTCCAGGGCGTCGTCGCTCGCGACATCCCGTACGTCGCATCGATCTCGATGGTGCTGGCGATCGTCTACGTCGCCATCGCCACCATCGCCGACCTGCTCGTGGTCCTGTTGATACCCCGCCTGAGGACGGCGGCATGAGCGGAGCTCACGCGATCCTGCGGGGCGGACGCCGCGGCATGGCGGGTTCCTGGTCGGCCCGGGTCGGATGGACACTCACCGGGACGGTGCTGCTCGTGGCACTGCTGGGGCCGCTCGCTGCACCCAACGAGCCCGCCAGCATCGTGGGCATCCCGTTCAGCGACCCCACGAGCGCCTTCCCGCTCGGCACCGACTACCTCGGTCGCGACGTTCTGAGCAGGTTGCTACACGGCGGATGGACTGTCATCGCGCTCGGCAGCGCCTCGACGCTGATCGCATATCTGGTCGGCGCGGCCATCGGTCTGACCGCCGGCACCATCCGCGGGCGGGTCGACGGCGCCCTGATGCGCGCTACCGATGTCGTGCTGGCCTTCCCGCCGCTGCTTGTGCTCCTCGTGCTGGCCACCGGGGCGGGCGCCGGCGCCACCACCGTGGTCCTCGGCGTCGCGCTCGTCCAGGTGCCCGCCGTTGCCCGCGTGATTCGCGCGGCGACGCTGGAGGTCTCGGTTCGCGGATACGTCGAGGCCGCCTACGCCCGAGGCGAATCGCAGTGGTTCATCGTCACTCGCGAGGTCGTTCCCAATATCACGGCGACGATCAGCGCCGACGCAGGCCCCCGGCTGACAGTCTCGATCCTGCTCATCGCCGGTCTCAACTTCCTGGGCCTCGGGCTACAGCCGCCCGCGGCGGACTGGGCGCTGATGATCACCGAAAACCGGCCCGGTCTCACCTTCGCGCCGGTCGCCTGGCCGCTCCCGCTCTCATGCTGGCTCTGCTGACAGTCGGAGTGAACCTCTGTGCAGACGCACTCGCGCGGCGATCAGGTCAGGTCATCGATGCGGAGACGCTCCGGCGATGAGAGCTTCGGCCCTCGAGGTCCGCGATCTGCGTGTCGAGCTCGCCGCCGGGGAGGCGATCGTCGACTCACTCGACCTCACCGTCGCACGAGGCGAGATTCTCGGGTTGGTCGGCGAGTCAGGGAGCGGCAAGACGACCGCGGCACTGGCCGTGCTCGGGTACGCCAAGCCGGGCGGCCGAATCACAGCCGGAGCCGTCGTGGTCGCCGGCGAGTCGGTGCTCGACTCGCCTGCCGACGCCGTGCGTCGGCTACGCGGGCGCCTCGTCGCCTACGTCCCACGGCATGACCGTGATGCGGACCTTCCTCTCGAACGCCCGCGCGCTCGGCTACGAGCGCTTGATCTCGCCGATCCGGCCCACCGGCAAGCAGAGCTACCCGACCATCCCGCTGGAGCGGTACCTCGCCTGGTCGCGGCCCGACGGGCTGCCGCTCGACCCATGGCTGCGCGTGCAGGCGCGCGTCGGGGGCAAGCTGCTCGAGGTCTGCCCGGACTCGCTCGTGATCGAGGCAAGCGTCGCCGAGTGGGAGCGGTGGACCGGGCTGGCTTTCCCGGAGAGCGGGAGTACGTCGTCCCCGGAGGCCACGTCCCCCTGTCTGTCGATCGGGCGAAAGGCCGCGGTCGGTACGCCGAGCCGCACGCCTGGTTTGCGTACGAGGGGGCTTCGGCGAGCGAAGACTCCCTCGCGCCGTCGCCCGCCGTGAGCTGAGTGTCACCGCTCCACGCCTTGAAATCAGGCCGCGGGACCCCAGCAGCCTACGGCTCGTCTCCGCTCAGGTGGTTCGCAAGGCTGCGCAGCTCGGCGCCGAAATCTCGACGGAATACCGACGGAGCGGTAGACTCGCACCCATGAGCGTCGCGTTCGCCGAGGAAGCTGTGCGCCTGAGAGATTCAGGCGGCCTGAGCACCGACTTGATCGCCCGGGCGACCGGTGCTGCACCGACGACGGTCCGCGACTGGCTTAACCGTCGCTCCTCGCCAACCGGAACGAGGGCCGAACGCATCTCGGAGCTGTCAGCGATCACCGAACGACTGCAGCGGGTCATCGGCGCCGATTACATCCCGGTCTGGCTTACCAAACCGGTCGAGGCGCTCG
The DNA here is from genome assembly GCA_050694635.1 of Thermoleophilaceae bacterium. GTDB lineage: Bacteria > Actinomycetota > Thermoleophilia > Solirubrobacterales > Thermoleophilaceae > JACVRW01. The sequence continues at coordinate 3,345 of JBOGXT010000376.1, read as the reverse complement.
ACGATGAGAAGCCGATCGACTTGATCGCGCGCGGCGACTACCTGCGGGTCGCTCGCCTGATCTCGAGCATCGAGGATCCCGGCGCCGTCTAATCCTTGGCACTCGACGTCGACGAGCTGCGCGTCCGCGGCACGTGGTTCAAGCACACGCGGCCAGGTAGGGGCCCGATGCCCTATCGCAATCCGGCACCCGACAACCGTTGGCAGAGAGGCTTAATTGTCGACGCGGTGTACCTGGGCGACGCGGCGGAGACGATCTGGGCGGAGTGGTACCGCCATCTCGCGGAGGCCGGCATCCCTCCGGCCGCGCGTTTGCCGGTCGAGCTTTTGGAGCTGGAAGGTCGACATCCGCCTCGCCAACCTTTCGGATGAGCGGCGTCTCGCGCGGGTCGCGCTGCCGATGCCGAGCCCGGGACGGGCGAGTTGGCCGCGGTTCCAGGCGGTCGGCGAGGAGCTGTGGAAAGAAGGCTGGACGGGCCTCGTCGCTCCGAGCGCCGCTCGGCCAGCGGGCTCGGTGCTGTGCGTGTTCCGCACCGAGCAGGACGTCGAGGGAATCACGCCGGAGCCGCCGCCGCCAAACGCTGGACGACGTCCCGGTCCCGCCGACCGGTATGACGACCTGAGCTCTCCCTGACGTCGAGGTCGCATCCGAGTCGCATCGCCGCCGCATCGCCCACCGCGCATGCGTTGCTCCGCGTCGCCTCCGCCGGTTTCTGGGGCGTCTGAGCGACCAACTTGGGCAAAGTGCCATTCGCCCTGGAAGCGCGCCTTCGGAGGCGTAGCAGTGCGTCCGTAATCTGCGGCTCCGGGAGGAGGAGTTGTGCTTCGCATTTCCGTCCCGATCCTCTTGGGTGCCCTGTTGGTGCTGGCACCTGCCGCCCAGGCGCAGCCGCTCAATGCCGGGCCGCCGATCCTCGCCTCAGCCTCGAACCCGCTGGCTGCGTGCCCGCCGGACGGCTCGGGAATCAACTTCCCTGGCGCCGAGGTGGAGCCGTGGATCGAGGTCAACCCCACCGACGTCGACAACATCGTGGGCTTCTATCATCAGGACCGTTACTCGAACGGCGGGGCGAAGGGCAACGTCGCAGCGGTCTCCATGAACGGCGGCGGGACTTGGACACAGGTCGCCGTCCCGAACGACACCCGCTGCACCGGCGGCGCCTTCCAGCGCTCCTCGGACCCATGGACCTCGTTCGGACCCACCGGGACGCTGCACGCCATGAGCCTGGTCACCGACCCCGACCCGCCGACCGGCGGGTTCGGCGCAAATGGCATGACCTACAACCGCTCGACCGACGGCGGCGTTACCTGGGAGCCGGCGATCCGGTTGATCACGGACCCGGCCGGGCGCTTCCCCAACGACAAGAACTCCATCACCGCCGACCCGAACGACGCCGCTTACGTCTACGCCGTCTGGGATCGCCTCCAGCAGGCCGGCCGGGAGCTGGCCCCGAACGACAACCCTCGCGGCAACGCCTTCAAGGGCCCGATCTACTTCACCCGCACCGTCAACGGCGGCGACTCGTGGAGCCGGCGCGGAAGATCTACGAGACGGGGGCGAACAAGCAGACGATCGGCAACCAGATGGTGGTTGAGCCCGCCGGCGAAGGCGGCTCGCTGTTCGACTTCTTCGGCGACATCACCAACTCGTCGCAGCGGCGCGGCGGCATCGGTCCGGTGAAGCTCTCCTACATCCGCTCCGACGACCGCGGCGAGACGTGGACCAAGCCCTCGCGGATCGACGACATGATCCCGATGAGCCTGATCGTGGGTCGTGAGGGGCAGACGCCGATCGATGTCGAGGACGTCCCGTGCCCCGACCCGCCGGACCGCGGCGACTGCCCGATTCGCACCGGTGACCTGCCGCCAGAGGTGGCGGTCGACGCGGGCAACGGCAACCTGTACGCGGTCTGGATGGACGCCCGCTTCGACGGCGGCCTGTTCCTCGTCGACCACGACAACATCGCCTTCAGCCAGTCCACCGACGGCGGCCAGACCTGGCCAGCCCGGCGACGCTCGACACCGACTACTTCGCCGTCTCGTGCGAGTCCTGGTTAGAGAGCTGCGCGAGCCCGGCCAGCTGGGAGGAGGAGCAGATCACGCCGGCGTCGTTCGACATCCGCAAGGCCCCGTTCGCGCGCGGCTACTTCCTCGGCGACTACATGGGGCTGGACGACGCCGGCACCGACTTCGCGTCGATGTTCGGCCAGGCGTTCGTCCAGAACGACGCCAGCCAGTACTTCAGCCGGCTGACTCCATAGGGCTGCGGCTCAACCGTCCTGTTCATGCCGGCGCCCCGGCTCGTGCCTGCCCGACCGTTCGCCGCTCCGCGAGGCGCGCGGCGGTCTCCGGGTCGTGCGCCGGCAGGTACACCGTCGGCGTCGCCGCTGCGTAGGTGCGGATGCGCTCGTGCGTGACCCGTTCGGCGTCCTCGTCGAGGCCGACACCGTCGACCGCGCCGCGCAGCATCGCGTCCTCGGTGTAGGAGCTGTCGGCCGCCAGGAAGACGCTGTGGTCGCCGTCCTCGACGATCACGGCCAGCTGCCCGGGGCTGTGGCCGGGCACCGGCACGAGCGTGACGTCGCCGGCTTCGGTCAGCGGCATGCTCGCGGGAAACGGCCCGCGCTGGACCGGAGGCAGGCCGACCAGGGTGGGGTCGAACCAGGCCGGCCAGCGCCTGTTGGGATAGCCGCGCAGGCGACCGCGAAGGCCGACAGCGAACTCACGCTCGGCGCGCGAGACGAGGATCTCGTTGTCCTCGAAGTGGTGCAGGCCGCCGGCGTGGTCGGTGTGGAGATGCGTCAGCACGACTCGGCGAATGTCGGTCGTCCGGATGCCGAGCCGCTCGAGCTGCGGGCCGATCTCCTCCTCGGGCTCGACCCGCTCTCGCACGGCGAAGCGAAAGAACGGCTGCCAGCGCGGGAAGTAGCCCGGGTCGGCGACGCGGGACGTCTCGCCGGTGTCGACAACGATCACGCCCTCGGGATGCTCGATCGCGAATGCGTAGATCGGCAGCGGCTCCGTCCACTCGCGATCGAGCAGGGTGTTCAGCAGGCGCCGCCTGCCGCGGCCGACGCCCTCGCGCCAGCTGGTGGTGAGTGCGACGGTTCCGGTCTGAATCGCGTGGATCTTCATCGTTTGACCTTCTTCTTCGGGACGGGTGCAAAGCCAGCGAGGACGAGCTCGACCACGCCCTCGGCCAGCTGCCGGTCGATCGGGCCGCCGGTGACGAGGAGCCGGTAGAAGAGGGGACCGCCCAGCACGTCGAGCGCGAGCTCGACGTCGAGGTCGGCGCGCAGGTCGCCCCGCTCGACGCCGCGCTCGAGCACGGCCCGCAGCGCCGCAC
>JBOGXT010000375.1:0-8787 GCA_050694635.1 Thermoleophilaceae bacterium | reverse complement strand
GCGGCCTGAATGACCCTGCGCCCGGTGACCGGGCTGCCACTCGGGTTCTTGGTCGTTTCACGTAGCGGGCGACGCTCTTCACGCGCTCGCAGTAAGTCGACGCGCGCGATCAGCGCCGCTCAGGCAGTTCGGCCACCTGCAACGGGCCGCGGCGCCTGTGCAACGAGATATAGCGAAGCCCGTCGGCGCCGGCCCGGATCGCCCGGGTGCAGCCTCTCAACCAGGAGCGCGCTGCCGCGGATCAGCACGTGCTTCCTGATCGTCGACCGTGCCCGTCCCGCCGCCGTCCGTGCCTGGCCCCACGGTTGGGAGTTGGGGCCGAAACCGACGGGAATCGCCCGGTATCGAGCGGCGGACTCGACCGACTCTCTGCTTGTGGTCCAGGCGGTCGCGGGTTCGAGTCCCGTCGCGCTCCTGCCGTGGACTCGTGCCGCCGATCCCGAGCTGGCGACCGATCTGGCTGCGCTCGCCGGTCAGACGCTCGACGAGCTGTGAACCGACAGCCCGCCGGGCTACGCGGCGAACAGATTCTGGGTGGCGGTGTGGATTTACTCGCAGGGACTTCATCGCCTTCCTCGAGCAGGTCGAGGAGGAGATCCCCGCCCGTATGCGGGTCATCTGCATTCTCGACGACCTCTCCACCCACACCACCCACTAGGAGAGGTCTCCGAGTGCCGCAGCCAGCCGCTGGACGCCGGCGGGAATCGCGCCCGCCGCGAGGCTGCCGTAGCCGAGCGTGATGGCGGCCGGCGGGGCCGAGCTCGCAAGCCGGAATCGCCCCAGCGAAGAGACGCCGACAGATCGCTCGCGGGCTGCTGCGACCATCCTCGGCTCGGAGATGCCGGAAGGTAGCTCGAGCACCGTGTGCAGTCCGGCAGCGATCCCGGTCACGGCGAGCTCGGCAGCGTGGTGTGTCAACGAGCTGACCAGCGTCGCCCGTTTGGCCGAGTAAGCACGCCGAACCTTGCGGAGTTGGCGATCGTAGGACCCGCGCTCGAGCAGGTCGGCGAGGGCGAGTTGTTCGAGGGCGGGTGAACCGAGATCGGCGGCTCGCTTGGCGGCCACCACGTCATCGAGCAGGCGAGTTGGCAGGACCAGCCAGCCAAGGCGAAGCGAGGGAGCGAGCGTCTTGCTGGTTGAGCCCGCGTAGACGACATCCTCGGGAGACAGCCCCTGGAGTGCCCCCACGGGCTGGCGGTCGTAGCGGAATTCCGCGTCGTAGTCATCCTCGATCACGAGCCGGTCGTCTCTGGCCCAATCCAGCAGCTCCGTTCGACGCTCTGGCGCAAGGGCGACACCGGTCGGGTACTGATGGGCCGGGGTGATGAGCACCGAGGAGGCACGGCTGGCCTCCAGAGCGTCGACTCGGATCCCGTCTTTGTCGACTGGCACCGGGATCTGATCGATGCCGGTTGGCGCCATGGCACGCCAGGCAGGTGGTGAGCCCGGATCCTCGACAGCGATCGAACGGCCCGTCGACACCAGCACCTGGCAGACCAAGCCCAGTCCTTGAGCGAAGCCGTTGCAGATCACGATCCGCTCGGGGTCCGCCTGCACCCCCCGCACCCGACCCAGATATGTCGCGAGCTCCCTCCTAAGACGGAGGGCACCGCGCGGGTCCGGATAGCCAAGCTCCGAATCCGCCGCTCGCGCAAGCGCCCGGCGTAGCGCCCGCCCCCACTCCAAGCGAGGGAAGAGACTCAGATCGGGCAGGCCCATCCGAAAGTCGAAGCTCAGCTTTGGATCGGCGCTCTCACGCGCAAGCGGCCGAGCCCGTGGGGCCGCGGCCCGACTGTTGACACGGGTCGGCGAGCCAGGTCGCGCGGTCAGATACCCCTCGGCGATCAACTGCGAATAGGCGTCGACCACGACGCTTCGCGAGACCCCGAGGTCGGCGGCGAAGGTTCGCGTCGATGAAAGCCGCGCCCCTGCCGCCAGCCGACCCTCCCGAATCGCCGCGCGCAGCTCGTCTTGCAGCTGGACCGACATGGATCGCCGGCCGTCACGAGACAGACTCACGAGTACCTCCGGGCCCGAAGCGGTCCGGTCTTTTGTCACAGAAGTGGACCTTATCGATGGACCGTCTCGAGCCTACCGTCGAGCCATGGAAGCAATCGACAGATCACCAATCGCCGTCGCGGGAGCAACCGGCACGGTCGGCTCTCTGCTCGTGAAGCGGCTAGTGGCTGAGGGTCAGGCGGTCCGGGCTCTCGTGCGGGACTCCGACAGGGCCAGGCAGATCCTCGACTCCGGCGTGGAGCTCGAGAGCTGCGACCTGGCCGACCCGCAAACCCTCCGACCAGCGCTCGAGGGCGTCGAGAAGGCCTTCCTGCTGACAGGCGACATACCACCCGCGGACGACAAGCTCGAGCTCGAAGCCAACTTCATCGACGCGGCGGCCGCGGCCGGCGTGGGCCACATCGTCTACCTCTCGGTGTCGCCCTCCGACTTGGAGCCGGAGTTCGCGTTCCGGCAGTGGCACGGCAGATCCGAGCGAAGGCTCGAAGAATCCGGCGTGGCCTGGACGCATCTGAGGCCGATCGCCTTCATGAGCAACCTGCTGCTCAGCCTCGACGCGATCCGAAGCCAGGGCGCTTTTCACCTTCCGACCGGCGACGGGCGCGTCTCGGTCATTGCCCCGGAGGACATCGCCGAAGTCGCTGCGCGAACGCTCACCGAAGAAGGGCACGCGGGGAGCGCCTACACGCTGACGGGCCCCGAGGCGCTTTCGTATCGCGAGCAAGCGGCCCAGCTTTCGCACGCTCTCGGCCGAGAGATTCGTTTCGTCGACGTGCCCGAACAGGCCGCCCGCGAGGCCATGTCGGGCGCCCTGCCGGCAGAGCTGACCGAGGCGCTTCTCGAGTTCTACCGCATGGTCAAGGACGGCGAGCGTGAACTGCTCTCAGACGATTTCAAGAAGGTGGCCGGGCGCGCGCCCAGGAGCTTCAGCACCTGGGCAGACCAACATGCCGAGGCGTTCGACTGACGACCAGGGCTGGATCGCGGGCGAGCCACACGGAGAGCCCGGTGATGACGTGACCGCCGGTGGCCCGCAGGTGGTGAACGGCATCGAAGAGCTCCGCTCGCCCCGGCCGGCCCGGCAAGCTAGTGCGCTGGGCGCGCCTTTCGGCGACGAGCGGGTGTTCGCGGTAGGCAGGCGCGTGGCGCCGACGCTGCTGACCGGGCCCGACAGGCGGAACGCGAGCGCGGAGGCTGTCCGAACCTCTGTGTGTGAGGCCGGGGGGACTGGCGTGCGAACGTGCTCGCCGGCATGCGATGTCAAGCCCGTTTGCTCGGATCGATGCCTCGACTCGCCACGCGGAACGTGGCCTGGCCTAGAGGTGGAAGAGCTCGATGCGCGCGCGATGTGCGGCGCCCGCGAGGCGGGCGTCGCTGGTCACGAGCGGAGCTCCCAGCATCTCGGCGAGCGCGACGAAGGTTGCGTCGTAGGCGGTGAGGTTGTGACGAAGCTCCCAGATGCGGTCGCTCAGAGGGTGGTGGGGGTAGCGGGTGAGGGAGAGTTCGGCGAAGTCGGTGCGGGCGTCGGCCGCGCGCTCGTCGGTCAGTTCGCCCTTCATCGTCAGGCGGCGCAGTGCGTGGAGGATCTCGGTGTCGATCAGGTGAGGCGCATGAAGATCACTGTCGTGGGTGAGGCGCTCGACGAGTCCGGGCGTGGGATCGTTGGCGGTCAGGGCGGCGAGCGCGGCTGAGGTGTCGATGACGAGCACGGGGCTCAGTCGCGGTCGCGGCCGTCGCGGACGGCGGCGATGATCGCGTCGGTGTTCGCGCCGCCCGCACGGGAGCGGGCGCGCGCTAACACATCGGCGACTGGGGGGTGCTGGGCGACGCGTTCAAGCTCGCCGAGCGCGAAGTCGGAGAGCGAGACTCCGGCGGCCGCGGCGCGCGCGCGCAGCACGCGGTGGACGTTGTCCGGGACGTTGCGTACCTGGATCGTCTTCACACGAAGATCGTACCAGCTTGGGTGCAACACACCCAAACTGCACCCAACAGCTGCCGGACTCAGAGCGTGCCGGACTCAGAGTGGTGGGGTGGACCCAAAGCCATCACATCAGATTGGGTCCCAATCGAGGCGGAATAGTTGCAGGCTGCTGTGAGGTCTCCGCCGCTCGTGCTGTGCGCGAGAGCCAGGAGTCCCAGCTAGCGCCCCGCGTGCTCGCGCTCCGGACGAATGAGTAGAAGGACCGGCGGATCCTGGGCGATCCCTGGCGGACATGCCCGATCCGGGCCGCCCAACCACTCGTACGATCGGATGAGTCGGCGGGGGATGTCATCCGCTCGGGGGAGCGCCGTTCCGCCTGCCGCCCGAGGCGCGTGCGGGGGCCGCCGCTTACGGTCGTCCCATGACCTCAATCCATTCCATCGAACCCGATTCCCTCGCCGTCCAGACCCACGGTCTGGGCAAGCGGTTCGGGGCTCGAGCGGCGCTCGACGGCGTCGATCTCGAGGTCCCGCGTGGCTGTGCGTTCGGCTTCCTGGGCGCCAACGGCGCGGGCAAGACCACGCTGATCCGGCTGCTGCTCGGCCTGGCCGAGCCGACGGCGGGCCACATGCGCCTGTTGGGCCACGACCTGCCCGCCGAGCGCGCCGCGGCGCTCGCTCGGGTGGGCGCGATCATCGAAGAGCCGCGCTTTCACCCGCACCTAACGGGGCGCGAGAACCTGAGCGTGCACGCCGCCGCCCGGGAGCGGAGCGCTCAAGGGCGGATCGACGGCGCGCTGGCTCGGGTCGGGCTCGCCGCCCGTACCGACGATCGCGTCAAGACGTACTCGCTCGGCATGCGCCAGCGCCTCGGCGTGGCGCGTTGCCTGCTCGCCGACCCGGAGTTGCTGATCCTCGACGAGCCGATGAATGGACTCGACCCGGCGGGCATCCTCGAGTTCAGGCGGCTGATCCGCGAGCTCGTCGGCGAGGGACGGACCTTGTTGCTGTCCTCCCACCTGCTCGACGAGGTCGAGAAGACCTGTGACGTCGCCGCCATCGTGGACCAGGGCAGGGTCGTCGCCCAGGGCACGATCCAGGAGCTGGTGCGCGGCGGGCCGCGGGCGATCGAAATCGTCTGCCACAGCCCCGTCGAGGCGGCCACGCTGCTGGCCGCGGTGCCCGGCGTGACCCGGGCGGCCGACCACGAGGGCAGCCTGCACGTGAGCTTGAGCCCCGAGGCCCCGGTCGATCGCGAGATCGTGACCGAGCTGCTGCGGCGCCTGCTCGACCACGGCGTCGCGGTGGAGCGGGTCACGCCGGTGGCCAGCTCGCTCGAAGACCGCTTCCTGACCATGACTACCCGCCTGGAGGATCGACTCTGATGATTGACCTGCGACTCATTTCCGCTGAGGTACTGAAGCTGCGCCGCCGGCGCGGCATGCTCTCCATCACACTCCTGCTGACGCTTGGCGTGATGGCGGTGGCGTTCATCGTCATGGCCGTTCAGCACGCCGGGAATCCCGCCCACTACGGGCCGGCCGGCGGTCTCGAGAACTACAAGGAGGACATTGGCGTGGTGGCGCTGATGGCCCTGATCGTCGGAGCCATCGTCGGAGCCACGGCCGGAGCCCAGGACCTCGAGTCGGGCGTCTTCCGTGACCTGGCCGCCACCGGTCGCTCGCGTACCGCGCTGTTCCTCTCACGCGCGGCGGGAGCCTGGGTCGTGGTGCTGCCGATCCTGGGGCTCACGGCGGCCGTCACCGGGGCGGCGTCGATCGCGCTGGCCGGCTCGCTGGCCACTCCGGGCGCGGGCGCCCTGCTCGCGGGAACCGCCGCGGTTCTGGCCGCCGGCGCGCTCAGCACCGCCATGGGCGTGGGGCTGTCGGCCCTCGTGGGCTCCCGCGGACCGGTGATCGGCATCCTGCTCGCGTTCTACCTGGCCATTCCGCCGCTCGTCGTGGCGATGGAGTTCCTCGGGAACGTGCGCCAGGCGATCCCCGAGGTGGCCGTCCATCGGATCGGCGACTTGCCGCCGATGGGCGACCTGAACGTGGCAGTGATCACCGCGATCGTGGTGGTGGCCGCCTGGACGGTGACCTCTCTCGGACTGGGCGCGTGGCGCACCAGGACCCAAGAGATCTAGTCGACGCGAAGCGGGGCCGGGGATACGCTGACCGCGTGTCTCCGGCCACTGCGTCGTGGCTGCGCAGGCCGTCGCCCGGCATGGTCGACGTCGCGCTGACCCTGGCGGTCGGCGTGCCGGTGGTGGCGACCACGATCGCCGACGCCGCCGCGGATGACCGGGCACTGCTGGGACTGCTGTTCGGCGTGGCTGCGGTCGCGCCCCTGCTGGTGCGCCGGCGCTGGCCGTTCGCGGCGCTGGCAGCGATCCTCCTCGTCGCCGTCTCCTCGCCCGCGGACGGCGCGTTCGAGCTCCCTGTGCTCGTGGCCCTCTACACGATCGGGTCGCGGCGCTCGTGGGAAGCGACGACGGCTGCGGTGGTCGGCGCGGTCGCAACGGCCCTCGTCTACGAGCTGGCAGGGGGACCGGACCTCAGCGAGGAAGACGTGCTCGGTCTCGCCCTGTTCGCCTCGATCGCCGCCGGGTTCGGACTCTATGTCGGGAACAGGCGCGCGAGCATCGACGCGCTGAGCGAGCGCGCCGAGCGCCTGGACCGCGAGCGGGAACTGCTCGCCGAGCGGGCGGTCGCCGAGGAGCGCGTGCGCATCGCGCAGGAGCTCCACGACGTCGTGGCCCACAACGTCAGCCTCATCGTCGTCCAGGCCCAGGCGCTCGGCGCGACCGTCCCCGACCAGCGCGTGACAGCGGCCACCGACGGGATCGCCGACCTCGGCCGCCAGGCGATGGCCGAGATGCACCGCACGCTCAAGCTGTTGCGGGCGAACGAGGACGAGGCGGCCGAGCGCGGTCCGCAGCCGGGCCTGGGCGACCTGGAGGAGCTCGTGGAGCGAGCCCGGGCCGCCGGACTACGGGTGGAGCTAGCCGTCGAGGGCGAGCCGCGCCAGCTGTCGCAGAGCGCCGACCTCTCGGCGTACCGCATCATCCAGGAGGCACTGACGAACGTGATCAAGCACGCCGGCCGGGCCGACACCACCATCGGGCTTCGGTACCGCTCCGACGGACTCGAACTCACCATCGCAGACCGCGGCAACGCGGTGCTCGCCCCGGGCTCGCCGGCCGCCGTGGCCGGTGGGCACGGCCTCGTCGGCATGCGTGAGCGGGCCGCCCTGTTCGGGGGCACGCTGACCGCCGGGCCCAGACGGGACCGCGGCTTCGAGGTGCGCGCGGTGCTGCCCTACGACGAGGGGAGCCCTGCATGAGCAAGCTGCGCGTGGTCATCGCCGACGATCAGCCGATGATGCGCGCCGGCTTCAAGGCGGTGCTCGAGGCCACGGGCAACATCGAGGTGGTGGCCGAGGCGGGCACCGGGAAGCAGGCGGTCGAGGCGGCCAACAAGCACTCGCCCGACGTTGTCCTGATGGATATCCGCATGCCCGGGATGGACGGGATCGAGGCCACTCGCCGGCTGCCCCGCCAACGCGTCCTGATCCTCACCACGTTCGGTCTCGACGAGTACATCGTCGACGCGCTGCGCGCCGGCGCCAGCGGCTTCCTACTCAAGGACGCCCCAACCCAAGAGGTCGTTCAAGCCGTACGCGCCGTGGCGGCCGGCGACGCCGTGCTGGCCCCCGCGGTCACCCGCCAGCTGCTCGACCAGGTCGGCCGTCGCCTTCCGGCCGCCGTGTCGCGCACCCCCGAGACTCTCCACGAACTGACCGACCGCGAGCAACAGGTGCTCCGCATGCTCGCTGCCGGCCTCTCCAACGCCGAGATCTCACAGGCGCTCGTCCTGTCCGAAGCCACCGTCAAGACCCACGTCTCCAACCTGCTCGGCAAACTCGGGCTCCGCGACCGGGTGCAGGCCGTGATCTACGCCTACGAGACAGGACTGATCGCCCCCCGCAGCGACTGAGCGACGGTCACCCCAGACACACCACCGCCCGGACCGCCGGGCTCGCGACCGACCCACGCCGACCCCGCGCCCCGGCCCTCTCCACACCGGGCGCCCGACCGCCAGTGTGAGCCGGGCTGGGTTGCGCGGAGACCGGTTTGATTGGTTCCCTCTTTTCATTTGAGGGAGATTTCCAAGGTACTGGTCTGGCTCAGCCGTTCGAACTCCGGCGGTGGTCGATCGCCGAGCGCTTGGTGCAGTCGGGCGTGGTTGAACCAGCCGATGTATTCGACGACGGCGAGCTCGAGCTGGGCGCGCGTGCGCCGGACGCGGTCGGCGATCAGCTCGGTCTTAAACGAGTCGACAAAGCTCTCGGCCAGCGCGTTGTCGTACGCGTCGCCGACCGATCCGATTGAGGCGAGCACGCGGTGGTCGTCGAGCACCTGGGTGAATGCGTAGCTGGTGTATTGGGCGGATTCAATCGGTCGTCGCAACGCTCGATTGAGGGGAGTTGCGGTGAGCAGACGGAAGCGGAGGTCGGGTCGGGCTGGTCGGCCTGCGATGCGATCGCCGGGGCGTCCGACGGCTGGTCGGCTGGAGCATCGGCAGCGGTTCTGGGTAGCGGTCGCGCGCGGGCTTTCGAGCGAGGAGGCTGCGGCGGAGGCGGGAGTGTCGGCCGCGGTCGGCGTGCGCTGGTTTCGGGAGGGTGGCGGGATGCCATCTGTCACTCTCGCCGCGCCGTCGGGGCGATTCCTGTCGTTCGCCGAGCGGGAGGAGATCGCGATCTTGCGTGCCGGTGGTGATGGGGTGCGGGAGATCGCGCGTCAGCTCAGTCGTTCACCGTCAACGATCTCGAGGGAGCTGCGGCGCA
>JBOGXT010000374.1:0-18675 GCA_050694635.1 Thermoleophilaceae bacterium | reverse complement strand
GCCAGCGCTCCGATCTCGAGGCCGGCATGGCGAAGCTGTTCGCCTCCGAGACCGGCAAGGAGGTGGTGGAGGAGGCCTTCCGCATCCACGGCGGCTACGGCTACTCGAAGGAGTACGAGATCGAGCGGCTCTACCGCGACGCCCCGCTGCTGCTGATCGGCGAGGGAACCTCCGAGATCCAGCGCATGGTGATCGGAAAGAAGCTGCTCGAGCGAAACAGGGCCTAGGTGTCGGCCCAGGACACGAAGGCCCTGATCCGTCAAGCCGTCGAGCGCCTTCAGGACGAGGTGCCGGCGCTCAAGCAGCTGAGGCTCGTGATCCGGCTCGAGCTGCGCGCACGCGGTGGAGACGTGCCGATCTGGCGCGTCGAGGTGCCGGGGCCGAAGATCGACCGCGACCCCGCCGGCGACGCCCGCATCGACGTCTCCGTGGCCCGCTCGCACTTCAACGAGCTGGCCGAGGACGGGATGCTGAGGCACTGGGCCGAGGCGTACGAGCACGGGCACGTGCGCGTCAGCGGCGACGCCGCCGTCACGAAGCTGCTCGGGAACGTGATCCAGCGCCAGCTGGCGCGGACCTGAGCGGCGTCCGCTCTAGGCGGTCCGCTCCAGCGCCGCGCCGCCGTCGTAGAGCTTCACGACCCGCACCGCGCCCGGCGGCGAGGCATCGAGGCACAGCTGGCAGAGGACGCATTCGTCGAGGTTCTCGTCGACGATCTCCACGCGTCCCTCCGAGGCGGCGAAGATGTCCACCGGACACGCCTCCTCGAGCTTCTTCGCGAGCTCGGCGTCGCCCCGGGCGAACTCCTCCACCTCGACCTTGATGAAGACCCCGTGGAGCTCGCTCACGCCGTGACCCCCAGCCGCTCCTTGACCAGGTCCGGGATCTGCGAGATCTCCTCGGCCACCACGATCCCGGCGGAGGCGAGCCGGGCGATCTTCTCCGTCGCGGTGTCCTCCTTGCCCTCGACGATCGTGCCGGCGTGGCCGAAGCTCATGCCGGGCATCTCGTCCATGAAGCGGCCCGCCATGAACGCCACGATCTGCAGGCGTGAGTCGTGCGCCCGCACCCACTCGGCCAGCTCGGCCTCCATGCGCCCGCCCGGCTCGGTGTAGATCACGATCGCCTGCGTCTGCTCGTCGGCCTCGAACAGCGGCATCAGCTCGGCGTAGGTGGAGCCGATGATCGCGTCGCCGCCGATCGACACAGCGGTCGACTGGCCCAGCCCGGCCGCGGTCAGGGTCGAGGACATCTCCGTGGTCATGCCGCCCGAGCGCGAGATCACCCCCACCGGCCCCGGTGTGTAGGCCTTGGCGGCGTCCTTCGCCGGGCCGCCGATCCCGCCCATCTTGATCACGTCGGGGACGATGATCCCCAGGCAGTTCGGCCCGATGATGCGGGCTCCGCGCAGCGCCGCCAGCTCGACCATCTGCGCCACGTCGCCGCGCGGTATGCGCTCGGTCACGATCACGACCAGCTCGATCCCGTTCTCGATCGCCTCGAGGACGGCGTCCTTGGTGAAGGCGGGGGGGGCCGTCACGACCGACCCCCGGATCGGCCCGCCGTGCTGCTCGACCGCCTGCGCGACGGTGTCGAACACGGGCACGCCGTGCACGTCGCGCCCGAGGCGGCCGGGCGTCACGCCGCCGACGACCCTGGCCCCGGCGCCGTAGTCGAGGCACTCGCGGGTGAGGTTGACGGCCTCGCGACCGGTGATGCCCTGGACGATGAAGGTCGTGTCGGCGTCGATCAGGATGCTCAGGCCGCCACCCCCTGGATCTTCTCCACGGCCCGCCGCGCCGCCTCGTGCATCGAGACCGAGCGGTCGCAGTACTCGACGCCGTACTGCTCGAGGATCTTGAAGCCCTGGTCCTCCCAGGCCCCCGGGATGCGGAAGATCGCGATCTTCTCGGCGGGGTCGTGGCCCAGCTCGAGGCAGGCCTTGATCACGCCGCGGGCCACGATGTCCACGCGCGTGTTCGAGACGATCGACATCATCACGGCGATCTTGTCCACGCCAGGCTTCTGCAGCACGAGCTTGGCCAGGCCGCAGGCCTTGCGCACCGACGGGTTGCCCCCGATCTCGCAGTAGTTGGCCGGCCGGCCGCCGTGGGCGCGCACCGCGTCGAAGAGCGTCAGCGAGCCGCCGCCCGCGCCGATCACCAGGCCGAGGTCGCCGTCGAACTCGGTGACGTTGCCGGCCACGCCGCGGTGGTCCATGCCGTCCACCTCCTCGCCGGCGAGCTCGAACGGCGTCGGCTCGCGCGCCTGGCGCGTCTCCTCGTCGCGCACCCCGAGGTCGGCGAGGAGCGCGCCCTGGCGCGGCCTCGCCTCGTTCTCCATGTCCATGTGGGCGTCGAGGGCCACGAAGGAGCCGTCCTCGAGCTCGCCGAGCGGGTTGATCTCGGCGAGGGTCATGTCGCGCTCGAGGAAGAGGCGCGCCAGGCGGGCCAGGATCGGCGTGATCCGGGTGAGCGCCCGGCCGGTGAGACCGGTGGAGGCGATGACCTCCTTCGCCATGAAGTCGCTGAACGGCTGGATCGTCGAGAAGTGGCGGCGGCCGACCTTGTCGGGCTGCTCCTCCGCCACCTGCTCGATGTCTATCCCGCCGACCGGCGAGAAGATCATCACCGGCCGCTTGCGCAGGCCATCCCAGACGACGCCGGCGTAGTACTCCTGCTTGACCTCGGCCCTTGGGTCGACCAGCACCCCGCGCGGCATGTGGCCGCCGATCTCGAGCCGCAGGATCGTCTCGGCGTGGTCGGCGGCCTCCGCGGGCGTGTCGCCGAACCTCACGCCGCCCGCCTTCATGCGCCCCCCCGTGAGGACCTGGGACTTGATCACCGTGGGCCCGCCGATCCGCTCGGCCACCTCGCGCGCCTCGTCGGCGGTCGTGGCGAAGCCGAAATCGGTGACCGGGATCCCCGCCCGCCGGACGATCTCGCGGGCCTCGTACTCGAAGAAGCGCATGAGGGGCGGGGAACCCTACCGTCGAGCCGCGCCCGGCGTCAGCGATGTGGTCAGCCGCAGTTCGCCGGCGCAGATTCGAACGAAGGCGGCCGTCGCCAGCAGTGCCGAGGCCACCTCACTCGGCTCCTCGACCGGAGCGCCGAGGAGATCCCCGACGATCGCCAGCCCAAACAGGGCGACCGCGCCGGCGAGCAAGAGCGCCTCCGTCGGCGCCCTGCGCAGCTCGGCGCGGTACGCCCACAAAAAGACCGCGGCCGGCGCCAAGAACAGCGCGAGGACCACGTCGTCGGGCCGATCGACGCCCGGAAGGTCCGCCAGGAAGCGCAGGTTGTGACCGAACGTCTCGTGCGCCCCGAAGAGGTCGTCCACACCCAGGTACGTGAGGCCAAGGCCCGCCAACAGGAAGAACCACGCGCGGCGACGGGCCACGGTGGTTCGAACCAACCACCACGTGAAGAGCACCACGGCGCCGCCGCAGGCGAGCGTGATGCCGGTCAGGATGTCGCTCGGGCCCGGCCGCTCCGCGTCGAAGTAGACGGTCGCCGTCTCCAGGATTCGCACACGCAGGACCTTTTCGGGGTACGGCAGAAGGTGTTCGCCGCGCGCCTCGACATCCCATACCGAAACCCCCGCCACCGCCAGGAGCACGCCGGCGACGCCCGCGATGAAGGCCGCGAGCAGCACCCAGAGGATCGGTCGGTGCGATCGCATGGAGAGTCGAGCCAGTCGAGAAGATCGCGCATGCACAGCGCGTCTGGTAACGAGGGACTCGTCACTCTAGGCTGGTTGCATGACCGAGAGCAGGTTCACGCGTGAACCAGAGGTCGATGCGGAGGTTGAGGTCCCGGTCATAAACGAGCGGCTCGCTCGCATGCACAAGGAGCTGGAGGCGGCCGAGCGTGCGCTGAAGCGCGAGCGAACCAGCCGCAAGAAGCTGGCGGAGCAGCTGGAGGAGGAGCGAGAGGCGGCCGAGGGCCTCCGGACCGAGCTCGAACAGGAGCGACGGGCGGCCGCTTCGCTGCTGAAGCAGCTCGCCAACGAGCAGCAGATGAGGGCGGAGGCGGAGGACGAGCTCGCGCGGACCGAGGCGATGATGCACGAGTTCGAGAATCGCTCGCAGGCGCTGTGGATGGAGCTGGAGGCGGACGCCGCGGAGCTCGCGCTGGCCCGCCGCCCGCTATGGCGAAAGCTCCTGGGCTTCGGCCCGCGGAGGGAGCCCCGCTCAGGAGCTCACAGGCCGTAGGCCTCCGCCAAGTCGGGATCCTTCCTGGCCAGCTCCTCGGCGAGGTCGACCATCACCTTGGACTGCTTCCAGGTGGCGTCGTCCTGCATCTTGCCGTCGATCATGTGGACGCCGCGGCCGTCCGGGATGGCCTCGATGACCTTCCTTGCGAAGCGGACCTCGTCAGGGTCGGGGGAGAAGACCTTCTTGGCGATGTCGATCTGCGCCGGATGGAGCGACCACGCCCCGACGCAGCCCAGGAGAAAGGCCGCGCGGAACTGCGCTTCGCAGCCGGCGGTGTCCCCGATGTCGCCGTAGGGACCGTAGTACGGCAGGATCCCCGCGGCGGCGCAGGCGTCGACCATGCGGGCGATCGAGTAGTGCCACGGGTCCTGCTGGGCGGTGGCACGCGGCGCCTCCGGGTCGTCCGGATGGGGATCCTCGATCACCCGGTACGCGGGGTGGCCGCCGCCCACCCGGGTCGTCTTCATGCGCCGGTCGGCCGCAAGGTCTGCGGGGCCGAAGCTCATGCCCTGCATGCGCGGGCTCGCCGTCGCGATCTCCTCGACGTTCGAGACGCCCTGCGCGGTCTCGAGGATCGCATGCACCAGGATCGCGCGCCCGAGACCGGCTCGCGCCTCCAGCTGCGCGAGCAGCCGATCGACGTAGTGGATGTCCCAGGGCCCCTCCACCTTGGGGACCATGACCACGTCGATGCGCTCGCCGATCTCGGCGACGATGCGCATCAGATCGTCCAGCACCCAGGGGCTCTCGAGCGAGTTGATGCGCGTCCACAGCGCCGTATCGCCGAGGTCCATCTCCCTGCCAACGCGGATCAGCCCCTCGCGGGCGGCCTCCTTGCGCTCGACCGGGACCGCGTCCTCCAGGTTGCCGAGCAGAATGTCCACCTTCGGCGCGATCTCGGGCGCCTTCGCGACCATCTTCTCGTTCGAGAAGTCGAGGAAGTGGATCATCCGCGAGGGCTTGAACGGGATCTCCCGCGGTGGCTCGGGCGCCCCGATCGCGAGCGGTCTGAAGAAGTCTCGGGGGTTTCGCACGGGCGCGGAATCTAGCGAGCGAGGAGCGCCGTGCGCCGCGACGACAGGTGCGAGTGCGATCATCGCTCGCCCGTGCGCGACGTGATCGTGCTCTGCTACCACGCCGTCCACGAGCGCTGGCCGGCGCCGCTGTCGGTCACACCGGAAGCTCTCGAGTGGCAACTCTCGACGCTGCTTCGGCGCGGCTACAAGGGGGTGACCTTCCATCAGGCCGTCAACGGCCCTGGGAGCGGCAGGCATGTCGCGGTCACGTTCGACGACGCGTACCTGGCCGTCCTCGAGGTGGCCGCCCCGATCCTCTCGCGCCTCGGCCTGCCGGCCACCGTCTTCGTGCCGACCAGGTACCCGGACCGCCCCGACGAGCCGATGGCCTGGCCCGGAATCGACCGGTGGGTGCACGGTCCGTATCGCGAACAGCTTCGACCGATGTCATGGCGCCAGCTCGAGGCGCTGGCCGAGCGGGGCTGGGAGGTCGGCTCCCACACGCGCTCGCATCCGCGCCTCACGACGCTCGGCGACGACGCCCTCCGCGACGAGCTCGAAGGTTCGAAGCTCGACTGCGAGCGAGCGCTCGGGCGCCCCTGCCACAGCCTCGCCTACCCCTACGGCGACCACGATCCGCGCGTGGTGGCCGCTGCGAGCGACGCCGGCTACGCGTCCGCCGGCACGCTCCCCGGACGCCTCCGGCAGGGCGGTCCGCTCGAATGGCCGCGCGTGGGCGTCTACCAAGCCGACGGCGGCTGGCGCTTCCGGCTCAAGGTGTCGCCCGCCGTGAGGCGCCTCCGCGCGTCCGCGCTCTGGCCTCGCTGATCGAACCGGCACGGCTAGGATTCCGCCCTCCTTGACCGAGACCGATCAATCGCAGCGGGAGGCTTCGGGCGCACGGCCGTACGGTCGCTACCTCGAGGACTTCGAGGCCGGGGCCGTCTACAAGCACTGGCCGGCCAAGACCGTCACCGAGGCCGACGACCACCTGTTCTGCCTCCTGACGATGAACCACCACCCGCTCCACATCAACGACGTCTACGCCGAGCAGTCCCAGCAGGGGCGCAACGTGGTGGTCGGTCCGCTCGTGTACTCGCTCGCGCTCGGCATGTCGGTGGCCGACGTGTCCGGGAAGGCGATCGCGAACCTGGCCACCGAGGAGCTCTCGCACCCGGCGCCGGTGTTCCACGGCGACACGCTCTTCGCGGAGAGCGAGGTGCTCGACCTGAAGCCCTCCCAGTCGAAGCCGGACAGGGGCGTCGTCCGCGTGCACACGAGGGTGTACAAGCAGGACGGGACCCTAGTCGCCGAGTTCAAGCGAGCGGTGCTGGTCCCGCGGCGGCCCGAGGCCGCCTGATCGGGTCGCGTGGCGCCGCCGCTAGTTCCGCTCTTCGACATGCAGCTCGAGGAGGGCGACCTCCGGGCGGTCGAGGAGGTCCTTCGTTCGGGCTGGCTCACCATGGGGCCGCGGACGGAGGCGTTCGAGGCGGCATTCGCGCAGCATCTGGGCGCCCGCTACGCGGTCGCCACCTCGAGCTGCACCGCGGCGCTGCACCTGGCCTATCTCGCCGCGGGCGTGGGTCCGGGCGACGAGGTCATCGTGCCCGCCTACACGTTCGTCGCGACGGCCAACGCGGTTCGATACTGCGGTGGGACGCCGGTCCTCGCGGACGTCAAGGGTCAGCACGATCTGAGCCTCGACCCCGAGGACGCCGAGCGCAGGATCACGCCCCGCACCAAGGCCGTCTGCCTCGTCCACTACGCGGGCTACGCCGGAGCGGTACTCGAACTCGACGCCCTCTGCCGCGAGCGCGGGCTCGCCCTGATCGAGGACGCCGCCCACAGTCCCAGCGCGAGCGCGGAGGGCGACCCCCGCAGGCTGGGCACGTTCGGGCTGGCCGGTGCGTTCAGCTTCTTCTCCAACAAGGTCCTCTCCTGCGGCGAGGGCGGGCTGCTGGCCACCGACGACGACGAGGTGGCCGCGATGGCCCGCAGCCTTCGCTCCCACGGGATGACGAGCGGGACCTGGGACCGTCACCGGGGTCACTCGCTCGGCTACGACGTGAACGGGCTCGGCTTCAACTACCGCATGGACGAGCCTCGGGCAGCTCTCCTCACCGCGCGGCTCCCGCGTCTCGAGCGCGACATCGCCGCCCGGCGCGAGCGGGTGCACCGCTACCGTCGCCTGCTGAGCGGGGCGCCCGGCCTATCGATCCCGTACACCGACGAGGAGGTGGAGCGGAGCTCGTGCTACGCGATGCCGGTGATGCTCGACGAGCCAACGCTCCAGGCGCCCCTTCGCGAGCTGATGCTAAGCCGCTGGGGCGTGCAGACCAGCCTCCTGTATCCCTCCATCAGCGAGTTCAGCGCCTACGCGGACCTTCCCAGCCGCTCGCTTCCTCGCAGCGAGCTGGCGGCGCGGACTGAGCTGACGCTCCCCCTCTATCCGCAGCTCGGCGACGCGGATCAGTGCCTGGTCGTGACCGCTCTGTCGGAGGGTCTGGCGGAGCTCGCCTAGCGCCGGCGAATGCTCATGCGCCCGGTGGCGCGGTGCACCGCCACGGGAC
Source organism: Thermoleophilaceae bacterium (assembly GCA_050694635.1). Lineage (GTDB taxonomy): Bacteria > Actinomycetota > Thermoleophilia > Solirubrobacterales > Thermoleophilaceae > JACVRW01. The sequence goes on along the minus strand of JBOGXT010000374.1, from coordinate 10,873 downwards.
GGCGCAGCACGACGGTCATCACCGTCCAGAAGAGCACTCGGAGATCGGTCAGCAGGGTGCGGTGCTCGGCGTACATGCGGTCGAGGGCGACCTTCTGCGGCAGGACGCGGTCGAGATAGTGCGCCAGCGGATCCTCGGGGTCGAGGATGCGGCTCTCCTCGGCGAAGGCGAGCTGTGAGTACCCCGTGATGCCGGGCCGGACTCGAAGGATCTCGTCGTATTCGATACCGCACGCCTCCACGAACCGCGGGTCCTCCGGACGCGGGCCCACCAGGCTCATGTCGCCCCGAAGGACGTTTACGAGCTGGGGGACCTCGTCGAGCTTGGTCCTCGCCAGGAACGCGCCGAGCCGTGTGAAGCGGTGGTCGCCGTCCACGGTGAGGGACAGCCCGCTCGCTCCTTCGCGCATCTTCCGGAACTTGAGCATGTTCAGCCGCCGCCCGCGGAAGCCGACTCGTTCGCAGCGGTAGAGCACCGGACCGGGCGAGTCAAGCACCACCAGGAGCGCGGCGACGAGCATGACCGGTAGGAACGCGAGGAGCACCGTGGCCGACACCACGATGTCGAGCGCCCGCTTGGCCGCGCGATCGAGCGCCCACCCGAACTCCGGCCAGTCGATTGCCGGAACGCGTGCGGCGCGACCATCGTCTCGCGGCACATCGACCAGCTCGAGCGCCGGCGCGGGAACGACGTCGTCGGCCATGTAGACGTCGTCGGCCAGGTAGGCGTCATCGGCCAGGTAGGCATGCGTTTGGGCAGCGCCCAATGCGTCGCTGTTCGTCACCGGCTGCGGAGTTGGAGAGAGGGGCCTTGCCGACGCACGGACAACGTGCGCGGCGCGTCCAATTTGGGTTACCGGCTCGGCACCTGGGGGAACCGGACCAGGCCGTCCGTGGCCGGACTAGCTCGATAGTAAGCCGACTTTGGAGCTTTCGCCAGTGCGAGTTGAGAAAGAGCTCGCGGGGCGGTGCTCAGCGCGAGCGGATGCCCCAGCCGCTGTCAGGGACTTCGCTCAGGCTCTCGCTGATCGCCCGTTGCGCGGCCATTCCGTAGCTGTAGTAGCGGTGCGAGACCATCTGGGTCGCGCCGATGACGATGAGCCCGCGCGGCCGCGAGTCCGAGCCCTCGAGGAGATCGCGCATCACCTCGTAGTTCGCCCGTCGCGTGTGGCCCAAACGGGTGACGATGACGATCTCGTCGACCTCGCTGGTCAGCCGCAGCGCGTCGCTCACCTCCCCGAGTGGGGCGGTGTCGATCACGACGTACCGGCTCATCTGCTGCGCCTCGGCCAGCAGGTAAGGCAGCCTGCGGCCGAGCGCCTCGACCAGCGCCACGTCACCGTGGCCCGCGACACTGGTGGGGAGCACGAGCAGCGACGGCAGGTGGGGTACCCGCGTGACCAGGCTCCCGAGCTCGACGCTCGGATCGAGCAGAGCGCTGAGCGGCTGCTCCTCGGCTTCGAGCCCGAGCACCCGTGCCACGTCCGGCTTGCGGACGTCGAAGTCCATGAGGACCACCCGGTGCCCGGCGGCGGCCAGGCTGGCGGAGAGGTTCACCGCCGACGTCGTCTTTCCGTCTCCGGTGCTCCCGCTCATGACCATGATCACGCGCTGCTCGGGCGCCCGCTCCAGTTGCACGACCACTGTGCGGAAGGCCTCCCTGATCGACGGCGGCATGTACCAGCCCTGTGGGCCATGGGGCGTCTCGCGCTTGCGCCGCGAAAGCTCCGGCACCCGCGCGAGCACCGGCAGTGGGTACAGCGCCAGCGCCTCACCCTCGTCCCGGACACGCGCGCGGGTGATCTCCAGCAACACGCATGCCCCGGCCCCGAGCGCGAGCCCCGCCACCAGCGCCAGCGCCAGCACCACGAGGGCGGGCACGTCCGAGGACGACGTGGGAGGCACGGCGCTCTGGGACAGGGACAGCGTGGGATCCCCGCGACCGCTGAGCCGCTCGATCCGCACGATCCGCCGATCGATGTCCTCAGAGGGTGTCGCGAGGGACTCCTGTTGCAGGCGCAGGCGCTCGAGCTCGGCCTCGATCTGGCTGTCGAGCTGCTCTCGCCTGTCGGCCAGGGCGCTCGTGGCGAACACGTTCGCCACGCGGGCGGACTCACCGGCCGACTCCGCCGTGGCGGTGACCGCGACGATGTTGCTCTCGCCCTCCGGCGAGACCTCGACGGCCTTCAGCACCTTCTCGCCGTCCCATGTCCCGCCCAGCCGCGCGGCCGTGCGGTCGGCGGCTCGGCGCGACTCGACGAGGGTGGCGGCGGTCTGGACCGTGCGCGTCGGGTCGCCGGAGTCCCGCAGCAGCTCGAATCCGAGGAAGTTCTGGTCGTCCTGTGGAAGCGGGGTGACGAGCAGCCGCGCCGTCGCCTCGTACTCCCCGGGGCGGGCCGCCAGCCAGATCAGGCTCCCGAGTAGCGCGGCCGCGACGACGACCGCGAACAGCACGCGGTGCGCACGGATTGCACGCAGGTAGGGCCCGAGCGCGCCCTCACCCGGCTTGGCCTGCAGGCTGGGTGGCGAGGTGACGGGGTCGTACAAGGCGTTGAAGTGTAGATGTGGCGCAAGGACCGGCTTTGTCCACTTCGGCCGGAACCGGCTTTGGCTTTACAGGCGCGCCCTTCTCACCTAGTGTGGAAACGAAGCAGGTTTCCACCCGCAAAGGAGAGCGATGCGGTTCTCAGTAACCATCGTCGCGCTGGTGTCGTGTCTCGTGCTCGCGATCGCCGGCTCGGCCTTGGCGCAGAGTCCCACCGAGGACGCATACGACAACGTCGCGGCGGTCGAGGAGATCACCGGTGATTCCGGCGGCGGCGGCGGTCCCGCGCAGACCAGCGGCGGCGGTGGCGGCGCACTGCCCTTCACCGGGGTGGAGCTGGGCCTCATCGCGCTGGTGGGCGTCGGCCTTCTCGGCGTTGGAGTCGCCGTGCGGCGCGCTGCCGGCGACAACCGGCTCGGCACCTAGCCGAGAGCCCGCTTGAGCAGGAGCCTCGTCCGCGGCCGGCGGTCGAGTGCCGTCGCGACGTCGATGAGCCGGCGACCGAGGGCCCCGGTCCCGAGCGCGATCGTGTCGACCGGCGCGTCCCTGTCCGCGAAGCGATCCTTGTAGCCCTCTCCGCCACGTAGAAAGCGGTACTCGGCCATCCCATCCGCGATCGCCTCGCGAATCGTGTGGGTCAGCAGCACGAACCCGACCGAGTGGCGCTCGAGGCTTGGATCGCGGCCCGACTGGTAGAAGCACTCCGCCCCGCCGAATCGGAACCCGTGCCACGCGGCCGCCGGGCGGTCGTTCAGCTCGGCGATCCAGAGGCGCAGCCATCCCCGCTCGAGCGCGAGATGCGCGAACTCCCGGTGAAACTCGCGCCTCGCGCCGGAGAAGGCCGTCGAGGTGCCATCCCAGCGGGCGTCGTGCAGGCGAAACAGCGTGTCGAGGTCGCGGTCGAGGCGCTCGGCGCGATCGACCAACCGGAAGCGCAGCCCTTGCTCGCGCGCCAGCCGCCGTTCGCGGCGCCGTATCTGCTGACGAAGGTTCGAGCTGAAGCTCGCGAGCAGCCCGTCCCACGTGCGGTCGGCGGTGTCCAGCACCGGGCTGCTCTCCCGGCGCATGGTCGTCGCGCCGGCGAGCCGCCCAAGGGGGCCGCTCGCGGCCACGCGCTCTCCCACGAAGAGCAATGAGCCCGGCACCTCCGACACGGCCTGCGGAAGGAGCGATGCCGCCCCTGCGCCGTGTCCGGCGGAGCAGATCGCGCCGAGCTCGTCGGAGGGCCCGTGGCCGATGAATCGCACCACGCGCGCGGCCCCGCGGCTCCACAGGTAGAGCGGCAGGATCGCCACGACCTCCCCGTGGGGCTCCCGGCATGCGAACACGCGCGACGTTCCCGGCTCCCCGAAGTGGCGCCACCATACGGAGGCCCACTCGAACGTCGAGAACACGTTGCGCGTGGCCGGGCCGAGCCTGGCCCAATCAGACTCCGCTGCCTCGAGCTCTCCGACGGGGTCCAGCAGCAAGCTCACCGGGTCGCCATCGTAGCCTCGGCGGTCGTTAGCCTCTTGCCGCCGTGACCGCGGTGGCAGTGAGCGTTCTCGTTCCCGTCCTCAACGAGGAGCAGCACATCCGCGAGGCCGTGGCGCGCATGCGGTCCCAGCGTCTGGACGCTGACTTCGAGCTCATCTTCGTCGACGGGCGGTCCACCGACGGGACGCGCGCGATCCTCGAAGAGCTCCGGCGCGAGGACGAGCGGATCCGCATCCTCGACAACGCCGAGCGCAGGACGCCCCAGGGCCTGAACATCGGGCTCCGGCACGCGCGCGGGGTGTTCGTGGCTCGCATGGACGCTCACACCCACTACCCGCCCGACTACCTCGCGCTGGGCGTCGCGCGGCTCCGGCGCGGCGACGTCGAATGGGTGAGCGGCCCACAGCTGGCCTCCGGATCGGGTGTCTGGTCGCGCCGGGCGGCGCTCGCCCTCTCCTCGCTGTTGGGGACGGGCGGGGCGAGCTTCCGGCGGCTGATGGCGGCTGAGACCGAGGTCGACACGGGCTTTACGGGGATGTGGCGGCGCTCCACGCTCGAGCGCCACGGTGGCTGGGACGAGGGCTTCCCCGTGGACCAGGACTTCGAGCTGGCGGCCCGGATCCGTGCGGAGGGTGGCCGCATCGTATGCGTACCCGCCATGGCCGCTCACTACATCCCCAGGGACAGCCTGCCGGCCCTCGCGCGCCAGTACTGGCGCTACGGCTTCTACAAGGTGAAGACGATCCGAGCCCACCCGAGGAGCATGCGGCGCTCGCATCTGCTCCCGGCCGGGCTGACGCTCTCGGTGGTGGCCGCCGCCGCCGGTCCCCGCCCGGTGCGCGCGCCGGCGCGTCTGGGGCTCGGGGTGTATCTGGCCGCCGTCGTCCAAGCGAGCCGCGGGGTCCGCGGCGCCGGGGACGGAGCCGACGTGGCCGCGCTCCCGCTCGTCTTCGCGACGATGCACCTGGCCTACGGCTTCGGCTTTCTCGCCGGCTGTCTGCGGTTCGGGCCGCCCGTCGCGGCCTTGGCCGCCGTGGCGCGCGGGAACCGCTAGCGCGATGCGCCTGGCGGTCTACAACGACGACGTATGCCGGCGCGCGGACGGTGCGCTCTGGACCGACCGCACGTTTCCGACCTTCGTGGGCCGGCTCTGCCCCGAGGCCGACCGCGTCGTGTTCGTGGCGCGTCTCGATCCGGCTGCCGAACGGTGGCATTTTCGGCTTCCCGACGAGCTCGAGCTCGCCCCGCTGCCGTACTACCGGTCGCTGGCGGGGTTCACCGGGGTGCTGCGGAGCGCCGCCGGCTCGGCGCGGGTGTTCTGGCGCGTGCTCGACGACGTGGACGTCGTCTGGCTGCTCGGCCCTCACCCGCTGGCGCTGCTGTTCGCGCTCCTCGCCCGCGTGCGAAGACGCGAGGTCGTGCTCGGGGTTCGCCAGGAGCTTCGCGAGTACGCACGCCGGCGCCACCCGGGGCGACCGGTGGTGCGGATCGCCGCCGGCGTGCTCGAGCGCGCGTGGCAGCGTCTCGCTCGGCGGACCGCGGTGGTGGTCGTGGGACCCGAGCTGGCGCGGCGCTACGCGTCGGCCCGTCGCCTGCTCGAGCTGCAGCTCTCGGTGGTCTCGGAGCGCGCCCTCGAGGGGCCCGGCGTGGTCGATCGGCGGACATACGACGGAGAGCTGCAGATCCTCAGCGTGGGCCGGATCGAGGCCGAGAAGAATCCGCTGCTGCTCGCCGAGGTGCTCGCGCTGCTCCGCGCCGAGGAGCGGCGCTGGAAGCTGGTCGTGTGCGGCACCGGTCCCATGGCGCCGGATCTCGAGCTGCGGCTGCGCGAGCTCGGCGTCGACGGGGCGGCCGAGCTCAAGGGCTACGTCCCGGTGGACGGCGGGCTGCTCGACCTCTACCGGGAGAGCCACGTGTTCCTCCACGTCTCGTGGACGGAAGGGGTCCCGCAGGTGCTGTTCGAGTGCTTCGCGACGCGTGTCCCGCTCGTGGCCACCGCGGTCGGCGGAGTGGCGGCGGCCGCTGGAGATGCCGCCCTCCTCGTGCCGCCCGGCGACGCCGCCGCCGCGGCCCGAGCCGTCGCGCGCGTGGCGAACGAGCACGAGCTCCGCACGAGGCTCACGGAGGCAGGAGCGCGGCGAGTGCGGACCGTCGAGCAGGAGGCGCGCAGGACCGCTCGCTTCCTCCAGGCCGCTAGCGGAGGCGGCTCCGAAGCGTCCGCACGAACCAGCTGACGTCCCGCGGCCTCGGCACGAGGTCCCTCGCGCGCGCCCCCAGGGCGCGAGCGAAGATCAGGGCCACCGCGACCCCTCCGGCGCAGTAGGCGACCGACGCGGCCACCGCGGCGCCCTCGCCCCCGTAGGCGGGAATCAGCACCACGTCGAGCACGACGATCATCACGAAGGCCACCCCGATCGCCGCCGTCTCGAGCAGCGGCTTGCCCTGCGCCGTGAGGGCGCTCCCGAGCATCTTCAGCGCCGCGATGCCAAAGCCGCCGGCCACCAGCAGCCGCAGGTCGTCGACCGACCCCTCGAACTCGGACCCGAAGATCGTGGTGCAGAGGAAGGGCGCCGCCGCCAGCAACAGCGCGGCCAGGATCGCCGTCAGGAGGAACGTGACGCGGAGGATCCGTGCGGCCTGCTCGGCGGCATCGCGGCGCTCGGCCCGCACGAGATCGGGGCGCTGGGCGGAGGCCATGGCGTTCGGCAGGAAGAAGAGGCCCTCCGACCACGCGACCGCCACGCTGTACAGGCCGAGCTCACGCGAGCCCGATACCGCTCCGAGGATCCACTGATCGAGGCGGTAGTTGCCGAGGAGCATGACCCGCCCGCCGTGCGCCTTGAGTCCGAAGCCGACCGCCCGCCGTCCCAGCCGTCGGTCCGGGCGGCCGAAGCCTCCCAGTCGCGCGGACACGAACCAGACGAGGAGGCCTGTCGACAGGAGCTGCCCGGCAACCCAGACGGAGACCGCGGAGGTCACCGAGATCACGTCGGTCAACGCCATCGTGGCGTTCGCGACCACGTTGATCGTCGGAGGGATCAGGACCGAGGCGCTGACGACCCTGAAGCCGTAGAACGCGATCACGAGGTGCGTCAGGTAGACGTTCAGGATCAGCATCGGCAGGGCGCCGAGGATCAGCCAGCGCTGGCCCCCGCTGGCGCCACCGCCGGCCGCGGGCACGAGCGCGACCAGAAAGGCCACGGCCCCTGCGCCGCAGGCACCGAGCAACAGCGAGAGGATCACGGAGTTGCCGGCGAGGGCCCTGGTCAGCCGGGAGTCCCTGCCGGCGAAGTTGACGTTGGCCTGGTCCACGCCGAGCGAGGCGATCTGCGAAGTGAGAAAGCCCATCGTGGTGAGGAACGCGACATCTCCTCGCCCGACCGGGCCCAGCGAGCGCGCGACGACCAGGACGTTCACCAGCGACAGCGCCGCGGCGGCGATCTGGGAGCCGTAGGTCAGCAGGCTGGAGAAGAGGAACGACGGGCGGTGGATCGGTGCCATCCCCGCAGGCGTCGCGGCGGCGGGGGATTCGTCCATCCGGTTAGCCTCGCGCCCGGCGCAGCTTTTGCCAGACCAGCGTCGCCGTGGCCGCGGGGTCGTCGACGATCGTGAAAAGGCGCGTGCGGTTGCGCGCCGAGATCGGCAGCGCGCCAGCCACCGGCACGACCAGCTTCACGCGCCACGGCTCCGCGGAGCGCCGCCAATTCCGTCGCCGCCGGGCGAACAGGGCCAGGTGGCGCCGCCGGAGCTCCTCGTGGATGCGGTCGTGCCTGGCGGCGGCTTCCCTCCACATCCTCGAGCCGTGCACCCGGTAGCGCGTGGCGGGTGTCTTTATGAACGAGCCCTCGAATCCCCGTTCCGCCAGCGCCATCCACAGGTCCCAGTCCTCGTAGCCGCCCCTGACCTGCCACCCGCCCACGCCCAGCAGCGCGGTTCGGCGCAGCAGCGCTGTGTAGGGCAGCCCGTTGAAGTACGTGAGGCGCCAGGGATCGATCCGCGACGCACGCCGCCGCCGGGTGTAGGTCACGTCGCCGAAGACCTCGGTAAAGCCCCAGACCGCGGCCAGGTCGGGACGAGCGTCCAGGACGTCAGCCAGCGACGTGAGCGCTCCCGGCACGAGCGTGTCGTCCGCGTCCAGCGGGAACACGTAGGGCGCGGACGTCACGGCGACGCCCTTCATGCGGGCGGCCGAAACACCCCGATTCTCCTGGCGCACGACCGTGACGCCTGCCGACTCGAGCTCCTCCAGGATCCGCAAGGTCTCCGGCGCCTGCGAGCCGTCGTCCACCACCACCAGCTCGCACGGCTCCTGGTCGCGAACGGATGCGACGGTCTCTTGAAGGGTGTCGCCGTCCTCGTAGCAAGGGACGATGACGGCGGTGCGCGCCGTCTGGCGAGTCGCGGGGTCGGTCATCGTGAGGGCTCTCGGCCGGGCGGAGCGGCCGGCGCCAGGTTAGCGCGAGAGGTTGCCCCTGAGCAGCAGCCCGCCGGTCTCGCCGAAGTCGCCGTCCCAGTTGTCGATCAGGATGTTCGAACGAGCCACGTTCCCGTGGCCGGTCAGCGCGTATGACCTGATCCCCTGGCGGTTGCGAGCCACGACGTTGTGAGCGATGACGTTGTGGCGGGACTCCTCGGAGACGATCACCCCGCCCTTGCCGTTCCCGGTGATCCGGTTGTCGCGGACCACGACACCCGCGGCGCTCGGGTAGAGGTGAACGCCGTAGGCGACGTTGTCCGCGATCACGTTGCCCGCGATGAGGCCCGAGCCCGAGTCCCAGTAGATCCCATGGTCGACGTTCGCGTGCCGGCTATCGCCGAAGTTGCCGTTGTGGTGGACGTGATTGCCGACCAGGCGCACCCTCGAGGGCTGGTCGGAGACGTAGATCCCGGCGTGCCAGCGTCCGTTGCGGACCTCGCTGCCCGCCAACTCCGTCCAGCTTCCGCGGATCCATACCGGCACCTCCTCGCCGTCCGGGTTGTCGGAGCTGCGCTCGGCCACCGGGCCGGTTGGACCGTCGACGAGGAAGTTGTGCACGCGCACGTGGTCTCCGTCGATGCGGAGTTGCCCGAGCAGCCGGGGAGGAGCCTCGCCGGCGGCACCGGCGAACGTGATGGGCGCGTCGGGCGCGCCGTCTCGGGCGAAACGCACGATGCGCCCGGGAGCGGAGTAGGTGCCGGCGTGGACGACGACCGTCGCCCCCGGGCCGGCCTCCTCCGCGGCGTGCGTGAGCGTCGACCAGGGAGCGGCCGCGGTCCCGGGATTGCGATCGTCTCCGGCCGGCGAGACGTGGAGGGCATCCGCGTCCACGCGGAGGTGTCGGTTGGAGGTCGCGCGGGTCCAGACGAACAGGCGCGGCCCGCGGACCCCGGCGCGCGCGGTTTTGCCGGCTCTGACCCGCAGCAGACCGCGGCCGGCCGCGCGCCGGACGCGGCGTGCGGGCAGCCGCCGCGTACGACGCCCGACCCTCAGCGCAGCCGAGCGCACCGTCCGGGGACGTACGCCGTGGAGCCGGAAGACGAGCATCCCGCGCTCTGTGGCGGCCGGGCGGAACGAGCGCTTACGTGCGGACGCGTCGTCCGCCATGCCGGCGCTCACGACGAGAGCGGCCAGCACGATGGTGACCAGAGCGGCGGCACGGGCGCGCACCGTGGAGAGCACCTCCAGGGTCGGGAGCGGCGCGCCCGGCGTTGTCCTTCGGCGGCCCGGCCGGCTTCCGTAGAAGCCCCGTGGCTTTGCGAACCCGCCTCACGGCGGGAGTGCCCTTGTCGGGACGTGCCTACTCTGTAGGGGTCGGTTCAGGAACTATGTCGCACGACTGACCGGTGTGTTGACCCCTGCAAGCAGAGGGTCATACATTCGTCCAGGCCTACTCGCGTTCGAACGCCCCGATGTCGGCCGGCCGCGAGCGCGGGAGGCCCCGGATGTCTCGCGGTGCGCTGTAGGCCGGCAGGGCGCGATCCAGGGCCGGGCTCCCCGCGCGAAGGCGGTAGTCGCTCGCACCCACGAAGCCGGGGTCGGCGACGATGTTGGCGGCCTGCTCGACGGGGTCGGGCACCTCGACCGCCGTCTCCCCGTTGGCCCAGAAGAGGTTGCCCGCCGACCGGTTGTCCGTTCCCTGGAGCTCGAAGGTGATCGATGGGCGGCCGTTGAAGGCGATGATGTTGCTCGCGACCGTGTTGCCCGCGGCGGCGTCGGACAGGATCACTCCGGCGAGACCGTTTCCGACGATCGTGTTGCCCACCACGCGGACGCGCTGGGGCCCCGGATAGAGCTGCACGCCGTAGGCGTAGTTCGCGTCGATCAGGTTGTTCGCGATGACCCCGCCGCGCCCGGCGCCCCAGTAGATGCCATGGTCGAGGCCGGCCTGGTCCGGATTGCCGAAGTCACCGTTGTGGTGGATGTGGTTGGCCAGGATGCGTGCACCGTCCCCGGTGACGTAGATCCCGGCGTGCCAGCGGCTGTGGCTGACCTCGGAGCGCACGATCTCCACGTCGTCGCCCCGGATCCACACGGGCACCTCCTCGCCATGTGGATTGTCGTCGGTGACCGGGGCGACGCGGCCCGTGGGTCCTTCGAACGCCAGGTCGCTGAGACGCACGTGGTCCGCCCGGACCTGCACATGCCCCAGCAGGCGGGGGCGCCGATCGCCGGCGCGTCCTCGAATGGTGATCGGACGGTCCGGGGCTCCGCCGCGCGCGATCGTGAATCGCGTGCCACGCCGCCCGTAGGTGCCGCGAGCGAGCACGATCGTGTCGCCCGGATCGGCCGACTGGAGCGCCCGACGCAGCGACCGCCACGGGTGGGCACGAGTCCCGTTCCCTCCCGCGGGCGCCTCCGCGGACACGTGAACCA
>JBOGXT010000373.1:0-2037 GCA_050694635.1 Thermoleophilaceae bacterium | reverse complement strand
GCCCCGACATGGGTCTCGCCGTGTCCGTGGGCGAGCACGGAGCCGAGGTGCGCGCCGGCGCTCGTGTGCGCCGGGCCCGCGACGTGGCCCAGGCGCTCGCCCTGCTCGCCGGCGAGACCGGCCGGGAGCGCATGTCATGAGCTACGTGCGCGAAGGCGCCGAGATCTACAGGGAGTCTTTCTCGATCATCCGCTCCGAGGCTGACCTCTCGCGCTTCGACGAGGCGCTCCGACGCGTGGTGGTGCGGATGATCCACGCCTGCGGCATGGTCGACCTCGCGGATGACCTGGAGGCCTCGCCCGGCTTCGCCGCCGCCGGGATCGCGGCGCTCGAGCGGGGCGCGCCCGTCCTCTGCGACACGGCGATGGTGGCCGCCGGCGTGACCCGCTCGCGCCTGCCCGCCCCCAACGAGGTGGTGTGCACGCTCTCCGACCCGTCCGTCCCTAGGCTGGCCGGCGAGCTCGGCACCACCCGCAGCGCCGCCGCGCTGGCGCTCTGGCGCGATCGCCTGGGGGGCGCGGTGGTTGCGATTGGAAACGCGCCCACGGCGCTCTTCCGCCTGCTCGAGCTGCTCGACGAGGGGGTCGACCTCCCCGCCGCGGTGATCGGCGTGCCGGTGGGCTTCGTGGGCGCCGCGGAGTCCAAGCGCGCACTCGCCGGCTACGGCCGGGGCGTCGAGTACCTGGTGGTCGACGGGCGGCGCGGCGGGAGCGCACTCGCCGCGGCGGCAGTCAACGCCCTCGCGAGCGAGGAGGAGTAGGTGGAGGGCGCGGGCGCGACGGGGCGGCTGTTCGGCGTCGGCGTGGGCCCCGGCGACCCCGAGCTCATGACCCTCAAGGCGAGGCGAGTCATCATGGCCGCCGACGTGGTGGCCTACCCAGGGGCGCGGCACGGGCGGAGCGTGGCGCGGGCGGTGGCCGAGCCCTACCTGCGGCCGGACCAGATCGACCTGCCGATGACCTTCCCTGTCACCACCGAGGAGAGCACGCATCCCGGCGGCTACGAGGCCGATCTGAGGGAGTTCTACGACGGCTGCGCGGAGGAGGTAGCAGAGCACCTCGAGGCCGGCCGCGACGTGGCGATCCTGTGCGTCGGCGATCCCTTCTTCTACGGCTCCTACATGTACCTGCACGAGCGGCTCGCCCATCGCTACGAGACCGAGGTCGTGGCCGGGGTCACCTCGGTGAGCGCCGCCAGCGCGGTGGCGGGCACGCCGCTCGTACGGCGCGACGACGTGCTCACGGTGCTGCCCGGCACGCTCCCCGCCGAGACCCTCGCGGCCCGGCTGCAGACCGCGGACGCCGCAGCCGTGATCAAGCTCGGCCGCACGTTCGGGAACGTCCGCGAGGCGCTCGAGCGCGCCGGGCTCGCGGACCGCGCCGTCTATGTCGAGCGGGCGACGCTGCCCACCCAGCGCGTCCAGCCACTTGCCGAGGTCGACGGCAAGGTCCCCTACATGTCGCTCGTCTTCGTTCCCGCCCGCGAGCCGGGGCAGCGGCGCCGCCACGGTGTCGGAGAGGTGGCGATCGTCGGACTCGGGCCGGCGGGACCGCAGTGGCTCACGCCGGAGGCCCACGCGGCGCTCGCGGGCGCCGACGAGCTCGTCGGCTACGCGCCCTACCTCGAGCGCGTTCCCGTGCGGCCGGGCCAGCGCCGCCACCCGAGCGACAACCGCCACGAGGGTGAGCGGGCGAGGCAGGCCCTTGCGCTGGCGGCAGAGGGCGCCCGCGCGGCGGTCGTCTCGTCGGGCGACCCGGGGATCTTCGCGATGGCGAGCGCCGTGTTCGAGGCGCTCGACGACGGGGGCGCCGGCCACGACGGGATCGGAGTGCGCGTCGTGCCCGGTCTCTCGGCGATGCAGGCGGCGGCGGCTCGGGTGGGCGCGCCGCTCGGCCACGACTTCTGCGTGATCTCGCTCTCCGACAACCTGAAGCCGTGGGCGGTGATCGAGCGGCGGCTTGACGCCGCGGGCGCCGCCGACCTCGCGGTGGCGATCTACAACCCCGCCTCGCGCGCCCGCCGCGAGCAGCTCGAGCG
>JBOGXT010000372.1:0-4553 GCA_050694635.1 Thermoleophilaceae bacterium | reverse complement strand
CTCGACGACGTCGACGCCGCGGTGCTGGCCGTCGCGCGCGGCGAGTCGGTGCAGCTCCCGACGGCGCCGCCACCGTCGCTAGGCAACCCACGGACCCGCAGCTACGGCTGGATCCTCGGCCAGTTCGCGCTGCTCGGGCGAAACGAGGTGGTGCGCTCGCTGCTCGACGCCGGCATGCCCGTCGACACGCGCGGCTGGAGCAACTTCACCCCGCTCGACCAGGCCGCCATGCACGGCCGCACCGAGACGGTCCGGCTGCTGGTCGAGCGCGGCGCCGACCTCGCCGACTGCGCGTTCGACGACGAAGGCCCGACGCCGCTCGACTGCGCCCTATGGGGACTGCGCAACAACCACGCCGACGACGGCGACTACCCGGGAACGGTCGAGGCGCTCGTCGCCGCCGGCGCCCCGACCCGGCTGTCGCCACCGACCGGAGACGAGGCGATCGACGCGCTGCTCACCCGGGCCGGCGCCTGACAGTGTGTTCGCGCTAGTCATGACCGGACCGCCGGGAGCGGGGAAGACCGAGGTTCTGGCCGCGCTCAGCGACGCACTCGTCACCGACGAGATCCGCCACGTCACCGTCGAGGTCGAGGCGCTGACATCCGCCTATCCCGCGCTCGCGGACGACCAGTGGAACGCGCCCGTGCACGCCGTGTGCGGGCTCTACCGTCAGTTCGGATACGAGCTGCTGCTCATCACCGCCACGGTCGAGAGCCAACACGACCTCGACGCGGTCCTGGCGGCGATCGACGCCGACGAGCACGCCCTCGTCCGACTGGAAGCCGAGCCCGCGACGCTGCGCCGGCGCATCATCGAGCGCGAGCCCGACGGCTGGCCCGGCCTCGACCAGCTCCTCACCGCCGCAGACCGCCTCGTGCCGGTGATCGCGGGCCTCGACGGGATCGCGCTCGCAGTCAGAACCGAGGGCGACCGGGCCCCGGCCGTCGCGGAGCGGATCCGGCGCCCACCCGCTTCGCCCGGGCGATGCGGAAGCCGGAGGCTCGCCGACCATCGACCTGTTCCTCGTCCCGAGCGGGCTGCGTGTTACGACCGCAGCGGAGACGCTTGCTCCCTCGGGCATTGCGGGAGCGCCCGGTAGCCCGGGCGCATGGGCAGGCCGTCACGACGCACTCGTCGAACGCGGCGTTCAGCTCGCGACCGCGCAGAGCGCGACGCCCGGAAGGTCGTACCCACCGTCGGTGGTGAAAGGGACGAACGCCTCCCCAAGCCGTGCCCTGAGCATCTCCCGCTCATCCTCGGGGAGCCCGCGGACCACCATCGCGAACGGCCCCGCTACGTCGATGACCCATTGCTCATAGTCGTCGAGGGCGCGGAAGGCGAAGCTCACCGGCACCTCCTCGGTGCGGACCGACGTGAAGCGGGCGCGCTCGAGCAGCGCCCTCGTGCGCTCCGCGCTCGCCATGCTGAAGACCCCAGGTGCCTCGGGCTCCGGGGGCGCCATGTGCCCGCGCTCGACCAGGATCATGCCGCCGATCGAGGCCCACGGGTTGCGCTCGGGCGCGCCCCACACCGAGAGCGCCAGCCGGCCGCCCGGCCGCAGCACCCGCCGTGTCTCGGCGAGCGCCGCGGCTGGATCGGCCGCCAGCATGTAGGTGCTCTGGCAGAGGACGCCGTCGACCGAGCCTGAGTCGAGCTCGATCCGCTCGGCGTCGACCACCCGGTGGTCGACGTTCCCGAGCCCGAGCTCGGTGGCGCGGCGGCGGGCGACCTCGACCATCCCCGGGGAGAAGTCGGTCGAGATCAGTCGGCCGTCATCGCCGAGCAGCGCTGCGGCCTCGAACCCGGTCTCGCCCGTGCCGGCGCCGAGCTCGAGCACCGTCTCCCCGGGCTTTGGCCCGAGCTCGCTGATCAGCCACTCGCGCACCGGGGTCAGGGCGCCCGCAAGCTGCGCTCGCCAGCGCTCCCAGCCGGGCGCCATCGCGTTCCAGACCTCGTGGCTAGTGCGGCGGTAGTCCTCGACGTCCTCCACCGGGCGATCCTAGCCCCACCGGTAGGCTCGCGGCCTCGTTCCGCCCAGGTGCCGAGATTCCCCTGTATGCGCGGACGTCTTCGAACGAGCGGCAGCGGCCCGCGCGGGGGGGGGGCCATGACCCTCCGGCAGCCCGGTCGTAGCTTCCGCGTCGTCGGGGAAGCGAGACCCCCGCCAGCAGCGTTACAAACGATCGCCGCTCGTCCGACGCGGGCGTGTCGGGCTCAGCGCTCGCGTCGCGAGGCTCTGCACCTCAGGGTTCTCCGACTCCTACGCCATGTAGTTGTGCACGGGCCAGAACTGCGGCGGCTGCGGCGGGCCCGGGACCCCGACGGCCTCGAAGGCCGGCCTGAGGCGCTCACTGACGAACCGCTGCGCGTCCTCTTCGGACTCCCATACCTCGATCACTCGCCAGCCGCCGTTCGGACTCGGCCCGGCAACGTGGAAGATGCCGCCGGCAGGCCTCTCCATGCCAAGCAGCTCCCGAACCCGCTCGTAGATCTCCTGCGAACCGTTCGGGTTGTCGACCATCATTGCGATCGCCATGATTGCCTCCTCGTTGTCGATGCGGGCGTGCACGAGCGACAGTAGGAGCGGCGGGGAGGCCGCGCATCGGCTGAACCACCCAACCTCCGCCAAACCGCGGCGTGGGTAATTTCACGCAAGGGAGAGCGGTCAGACGAGCTGGTGCTCGTACGCGTAGGCCGTGGCCGCAGCGCGAGAGGACACACCCAGCTTGGTGAAGATGTTGCTCACGTGCCGGTCGACGGTCCGCTCGCTGAGAACCAGTTCGGCGGCTATGGCCCTGTTGGTCGCACCGGCAGCGACCAGGCGCAGCACCTGAAGCTCGCGCGCGGTCAGCCCATGGGCATCGACGTTGCCGCCGCGCCCGGTGAGGGAGTCGACGCGGGCGAGGTCCGGCGCGGCTCCGACGTGTGCGAAGACGGCGCGGGCCGCTTTGAGCTCCAGGGCGGCCGTGTCGTCGTCGCCCAGGGCGCGGCAGGCCAGGCCCACGAGCACGCGCACGCGTGCGGCCTCATATGGTGCGTCTAGCTCCTGCCACACCTCCCACGCGTGCCGCAGCGCGACCAGCGCAGCGCGGGCGTCGCCTGCGGCCAGGTCGACTGCTCCCCGGGCGTGCGCGACCATCGCACCCAGCATGTCGCTCTGGTAGGCCGCGGCGATCTCGTCGAGCTCGCGGCAGGCGGTGTACGCCGCCTTGACGTCGCCGCCGGCCAGCATGATCTCGACGTAGGCGGGCCAGCAGCCTCACTCGCCTCAGCCGCTCGGTGGTCTCGTCGGCGACCCGGCGGATCGCGGCAGCCGCCGCGTCGCCGTGCCCTTGGGCCAGCCGCAACAGGGCCAGACCCGGCTGCGGTTCCCGCCCGCACCGGCTCGCTTCTCGGTAGGCCTGCTCGGCGGCAGCGGACTCGCCCCAGAGGCGATGGACCTCCCCCTGCCGATAGAAGGCCTGGGCGGCCGCCACCTGGTTGTTCGTCTGCGCGCAACGCCGGCCAGCTCGCCGCGCCTCTTCCAAGGCGTCCGGCCACGCACCGTGCAGGTGCATGATCTCGGCGCGATGCACCAGGCACCGCCCGGTGAAGGCGACCATGTCGGGTTGCTCGTCACACCAGCGGGTCAGGGCGGCGGTCCACTCCTGGGCGCGGCGCAGCGCGTACACCTCCTGGCAGCCATCGATCACGCTGCAATAGATCAAGCCGGTGACGATCGGCGACAGCTCCCCGGCGGTGACTGCCACCATCGCCTCGTCAAGCAGCCCGAGACCCTCCTCGACTCGCCTTTGTCCGAGGAGAGCGTGGCCCTGCTCATGTACGGCGAGGGCGAGCAGATCCGCATCGCGAAAGCGCTCGCCGATCTCGGCAGCTCGCATTGCGGTGGTGTACGCAGTCTCGTAGCCACCGGTCGCACGATGCCGCACCACGACCGGCAGCAGCAGATAGCCCTGCTCGACGCATTCACGCTGCTCGCGTTCGACCAGCCGCTGCGCGCGGCCGAACCATCCGGTCGCGCGGCCCATCTCTCCTCGGAGTGCGAGGTTCATGCCCAGCCAGAACGCACAGCGCACAGCGCGCGGAGCTTCGCCGCTGTCCAGGTACCCATGGTGGGCACGCTCGAGACCGCTCAGGTAGTCGTCGTCGCGGCCGAGCATGTAGGCCGACGTCGCCAACAGCTCAAGATCGCTCGCTCCCAACGGCGCCGCCTGATCGGCGACTGAGAACCACTCATGGGCATCTACCCACGCGCGTCTTGCGAAGGACTCGCGGCCCCGTTCGAGCTCGTCGACGGCATCCACGACGGCCTCCTCAACCGGACCGACGGACCGTCTCGGCGCCCTGCCCGCCCAGAGGCAGGCCTCGGCGCCGGCGGGCACCGCATCCGGCGTCGGATGAGAAACGTGACCAGGATGACCCGCTCGAATAGCTCCGCACCGCGAGCGATCCTAGTGCGAGCCACGCCACACGACGCAGTCGGCGGAGCCTCCAAGAGGTGCTCGACGCGGTCTCGATCCCGGTGCTCGCCGCCGGGGGCATCGGCACCG
>JBOGXT010000371.1:0-5830 GCA_050694635.1 Thermoleophilaceae bacterium | reverse complement strand
CACCCCGACCTGTGTTCTGGAAGCGGCACCCGTCGGAATGGAGCAGGCCGCGAAGCAGGAGATCGGGACGCTTCGAGACCAGCGTCAACTGCCAAGGCACCAGCACGATCCGCCGCTCGTGCTTCTTACCCGGACCGTGCTGGGGGAAGAGGCACGGCCAGCTCTTCGAGTACGAGTAGACCTCGAACCAGGTCCGCTTGTCCGCGCGGTTGACGCGACTTCTCGGCATCACCGTGCGGATCGTCTCCTGGCACTCGTCGACGATATCCGGATAACGGGCGTCGAGCGAGATCCGAAGCTTGAAGACGCCCCGCCGGTGGGCCGACAGACACCCATCGCCCAGGTACCACCCAAGCAGGTGGACGTACGCGGGAGGAAGGGCGGCGAAGTCGTGGAGGACTCCGCATGTCGCACAGCCGTCGCCGGCCCATGGGCGGGCCCGCTTCGGGAGCCTCCCACATATCCAGTCGCGTACGGTCGCCCTCGGCACGCCGAGGAGCCGGCCGACCTCCGTCGCGGTACGCCCCTTTGCGGCTAGCTCGAGAGCCCGTGCGACGGTGCCTATCGGATGAGTCATGCGAACACATGTTCCATGACGCTCGGACGGGTCGTTGAGTGCGGCTGAGAGGATTCGAACCTCCACGGGCCTAAGCCCACCGCCTCCTGAGGACGGGGCGTCTACCTGATTCCGCCACAGCCGCGTGACGGGTCAAGCGTAGCGCCTCGGTCCCAAGGCCTAGGACCAATTGACGCCGGTGGCGGCTCGGGTGCCGGAATAGAGTGCAGGGCCGCGAACTACGAAAGGAAGTTCCAGATGCCCTATGAGGTACCGCCCCTCCCCTACGACTACTCCGCCCTCGAGCCGCACATCGACGAGGCCACCATGCGGGTCCATCACGACAAGCATCATCAGGCCTACGTCGACAAGGCCAATGGGGCGCTCGAGGGGACCGAGTGGGCCGACCGGCCCATCGAGGAGGTCGTCGCGAACCTCTCCCAGCTCCCCGACGACAAGCGCGGCCCCGTCCGGAACAACGGCGGCGGCCATCTCAACCACACGCTGTTCTGGGAGTCCATGTCGCCCGATGGCGGCGGTGAGCCCGACGGCGCGCTCGCACAGGCGATCGACGACGCCTTCGGCTCGTTCGACGACTTCAAGGCCAAGGTGAAGGACGCCGGCGTCGGGCAGTTCGGCTCGGGCTGGGCCTGGCTCGTCCACGACGGCTCGGGCCTCGCCGTGGTCTCGACCCCCAACCAGGACAACCCGATCACCGACGCCAAGACCCCCCTCCTCGGGGTCGACGTGTGGGAGCACGCCTACTACCTGAAGTACCAGAACAGGCGTCCGGACTACATCGACGCTTGGTGGAACACCGTCGATTGGGCGAAGGTCTCGGAGCGCTTCGAAGCGGTCTCGTAGGCAGCCCAGGCGGCCGTTTTCCCCCCGGCCGACCCGGGAAGCGGAAAAGGAGAGCGATTTCGAGAAGAGGAGAGGATCAGCCATGCCCTGGACCGAACTGAAGCCGCGCCGCTGGCCGGCCTTCGACAAGCAGCTCGAGGGGATCTCCAAGGGAACGATGGAGGACCACTTCAAGCTCTACGAGGGCTACGCCAAGAAGGCGAACGAGTGCCGCCGGATCCTCAACGAGCTCGACTACGGGGAGATCGAAGGGAACCAGGTCTACTCCCCGCTGCGCGCCGTGTCGGTCGACTACACGTTCGCGCTGCTCGGCTTCAAGAACCACGACCTGTACTTCGGCCACCTCGGCGGCGAAGGCGGCGAGCCCGAGGGGCGCTTCGCCGAGCTGGTCGAGCAGGAGTTCAACGGCGTCGACAAGTGGCTCGAGTCCGTCAAGAAGGCCGCCAGCGCGGCGCGCGGCTGGGTGATGGTCGGCTATGACCTGAACGACGGCTCGCTGTTCAACTACATCATGGACACCCAGAACCTCTGGGCCGTCTACAACATGTGCCCGGTGCTCGCGATCGACGTGTACGAGCACGCCTACGTGCGCGACTTCGGCGCCACGCCGGACGGGCGCAAGCAGTACGTCGGGGCCTTCTTCGAGAACCTCGACTGGAACCACGTGAGCCGTCAGCTCGCGCAGGCCGAGGCCGCCCGCGAGGGCGCGCAGCGGATCGCCGCGGACGAGCAGGTCCCGGTCGCGCACTGACCGGCGACCGACAGACGTCCCCCGACCCCGAGCGCCCGGCCGGCCCGCCGGGCGCTCGGTCGTTCGGGATACTTGCGGCATGCCACGGCAGTACGGCGCGCCCGACCAGGTCGACGATCCCGGGCCGGCCGACTACCTCGCGGTGATCACCAAGGCCGTGTTCCAGTCGGGCATGAGCTGGGACGTGATCGAGGCCAAGTGGGACGGCTTCCGCGAGGCCTTCGCGGATTCGACCCCGAGACGGTGGCCGCGTTCGGCCCCGACGAGGTCGAGCGCCTCGCCGGCGACACCCGCATCGTGCGCAACCGGCGCAAGATCGACGCCACGGTCGAGAACGCGCAGGCCCTGATCGCGCTCGACGAGGACACGCCGGGAGGCTTCGGCGCCTGGATCGAGTCGCAGGGCGGATTCGAGGAGCGACTCGACGCGCTGCGCAAGCACTTCAAGTTCCTGGGCGACTTCGGCGCCTACTACCTGCTCTACGTCGTGAAGCAGCCGGTCCCGCCCTACGAGGAGGCGCGGGCGATCATCGACTCCCGCCGCCGGTGAAGCGCACGATCCGCTCGGCGATCTCCTCGCCGCGGTCCTCCTGCAGGAAGTGCGCCGCCGCCTCGATCCGCACCTGCTCGCCGGCGCCCGGGATCAGGTCGCGGAAGACCGCGCCCGCGCGCGGGTAAGGGAACACCGGATCGGAGTCCGAGAACGCTACGAGCGCCGGCTTGGCCCAGCGCGACAGCTCGTCCACGACCGCGCGCATCTCGGCGGCTCCTTCGGACTCGTCGGAGATCGGCACGATCAGCGGGAACTGGGCCGCGCCCGCCTTCGACTCGGCGTTCGGGAACGGCGCCTCGTAGGCGGCCACCACCTCGGGCCTCAGGTCGGTCGCGGTCGCGCCCTCCAGCACGAAGCCGACCGGGAGGTCCGGGTTGCGCTCGGCGAAGTCGCGCCAGGCCATGAAGCCCTTGGAGACGCGCCCGGTGAACAGACCCGTGTTGAGGATGACGAGCCGCGCCACGCGGTCGGCGTGCTCGACCGCCCAGCGCAGACCGATCGGGCCGCCCCAGTCCTGCACCACGACGGTGGCCGCGCGCAGGTCGAGCGCTCCGAGCAGCGCCGACACGTGCTCGACGTGGCGGTCGTACGTGTACCAGCCGCGCTCGGTCGGCTTGTCGGAGCGGCCGAAGCCCGGGTAGTCGGGGCAGACGACGCGGTGCGCGGCCGCCGTCAGCACCGGCACCATCTTGCGGTAGAGGTAGGCCCAGGTCGGCTCGCCGTGGAAGCAGACCACCGGGTCGCCGGACCCCTCGTCGACGTAGTGGAGGCGCAGCCCGTCGACCTCGTGCCAGTGCGGCGCGAAGTCGTAGCCGGGCAGGCCGTCGAAGCGCTCGTCCGGGGTCCGGAAGACGTCGGGCATCGGCGCGGACCCTATCCTTGGGCGCGTGAACTGGGTCGGCCACGCGCAAGCCACCCTCGAGCGCGACGGCTACCGGCTGAGCGCCCCGCGCTCCGCCGTCGTCGAGACGCTCGCCGACCTCGGCTGCTCGGTTACGGCGAAGGAGATCGCCGACCACCTGCGCGAGCGCGGCCACGACGTCGGCGTCGCCTCGATCTACCGAACCCTCGAGCTGCTCGACAAGCTGCGGCTGGCCCGGCGCGTCGACGCCGCCGAGGGGGTCGCGCGCTACGAGCCGATCGACCCGAGTGGCGAGCACCACCACCACCTGGTCTGCGCCAGCTGCGGCGAGGTGCGGGCGTTCGAGGACACGGAGCTCGAGCGCGCGATCGAGCGCCTGTCGAGCCGGGTGGACTACGCGGTCGACACCCACGACGTGACGCTGCGCGGCGAGTGCCCGGCCTGCCGGGCCGCTTCGTAACTATCCGCCGCAGCTGACGCGCCCGCCGGACATGCCCTGCGCCAAGGCGTCGGCGTTGGCCCGCATGGCGTCCAGGTAGGTCTCCGCACCCGAGCCCTCGCCGCCGAGGCCGTCGGTCCACAGCTCGCGCCCCACCTCCGCGCCCGACTCGCGCGAGATGGCCCGCTCGAGGCGCTGCGAGACGGCGACCTCCGGGAAGATCGCCTCCACCCCCTCGTCCTCGATCTGCTCGACCAGCGCGTCGACGTCCTTGGCGGAGGGCTGGGCCTGGGTAGACAGCGAGGGGATCACGGCGCCGATCACCTCGACGTCATAGCGGTCGGCGAAGTAGCCGAGCGAGTCGTGGGTGGTTACGAGCTTTCGCCTCTCGCGCGGCACGCGCCGCATGCAGCGCTCGATCTGGGCGTCGAGGCGGCGCAGCTCGCGCACGTAGGCGGCGGCGTTGCGCTCGTAGGCGCGGCGGCCCTGAGGGTCGGCCTCGGCGAGGGCGTCGCGGACCGCGCCCACCGCGAGGATCGCGTTGCGGGGGTCCTGCCACCAGTGCGGGTCGTCGTCGATCGCCCTCACCGAGTCGAGCAGCGTAACCTCGGCGGCGTCGCCGCCCGCGCTGTCGGTCAGCTCGCTGAGCCACTCGTCGAGGTCGCCACCCGACTCCAGGACGACGTCGGCGTCGGCCAGGGCGACGGCGTCGCTCGGGCGCGGCTCGAAGTCGTGCGGGTCGGCGTTCGGCGGCACCAGGGTGTCGAGGTCGACCCGACCGCCGCCGACACTACGGACGAGGTCCCCGGCGATGGTGGTGGTGGCTACGGCGCGCACCTCGCCGCCCGCCCCGCCCCCCGCGTCGTCGCCGCAGCCGGAGGCGGCCACGGCCAGTGCGGCCAGGAGGAGGGCCGGCCTCCGCATCGGCGGCGGAGCATACAGAAGTGAGAATGATTCTCAGTTTGGCCGACGCAGCTCAACTCTGCCCGGCGGCGTCGACTTGGCCGTGCCCGGCGCGGGCGCCGCGGCATCGGTGCCCGGCGCGCTGCTCGGTGCGCGGCTTACCGGACGCCTGAGCGAACGACAGCTACTTCGGGCGATCGGCGCGATGCTCGTAGTCGCCGGAGCAGCCACGGCCCTGCAGGCCCTGTAGTCGACGCGATGGCAAGCGCACGGCGGTACTCGGCGATCGACCACCGATCGGGGATGTCGCATTCGACGGGCGACAATCCTTGATCGCGAACTCGGTCGGACATGGCACTACCCCTGAGCATCCTGCTCCTCCGTTTCGTCCCCTCGCCCGGCTACGTACGTGTACCCATCCTGGGCTAGGGCGAATCCTCCGGCTTAGCCTGGATCCACCGGGACTTGGCGAGCGTTTGCGCGCCGGAGGCCGAGGCAGGCGCCGGCGGCGAGCGGAGCGAGGGTGAACCCTCGCGAGCGAGCCGGTGGCGCATGGCGAAGGCAATCCGGCGCGGAAACGCCGTCAGGATCGGTGGATCCAGGCTTAGCTGTCGCTCGCGTCGTAGGCCTTGGCCGACACGAGCTCCCGGACCTGGTCGTCCGTGAGCTGCATGTCTGGGTGCTCCTGGTCGACGTGGGCGCGGGCCTCCTTGAAGAGGTCCTCGTCGTTGGCGGCCTGAAGCGTCTGCCCGCAGTCGCAGTCGATGACCCTCATGCGTCGAAGGTACTCCTTCACACCCAGTTCACGCAATGTCCATTTCCCGGTCACAAAAGCCCTGCAAATCGCGCATACGGTGCGGTCATGCGACTGGTCGACCGCCGCCACCTGCTCCCCGGAGCGGG